>DATCFJ010000691.1:0-2495 GCA_036509605.1 Polyangiaceae bacterium
TCCGCCTTCGGGCAGCGCGCCTATCGTCGGCCGCTCACGCCCGCCGATACGGCGTTATTGACGGGCGTGTTCAACGCCGGCAAGGCGACCGACTTCGCGACGGGTGTGCGCTTCGTGATCGAGACGGCGCTGCAGTCGCCGCAGTTCCTGTACCGAGTCGAATTCGGCAGCCCGCCCAGTACGAGCACCCCTACGGTAACCGTCACTGACGGCAGCTCGCCGAACCCGTCGCAAGTCGTGCCCCTCGACAACTGGGAAATGGCGTCGCGTCTGTCGTATCTGATTTGGGCCAGCATGCCCGACGACCAGTTGTTTGCTGCCGCAGCAGCCGGGAAGCTGTCGGCTCCTGCTGACATTCAGACGCAGGCGCAGCGCATGTTGGCCGATCCCAAGGCGCACGCCCGGGTGGCCGACTTTCACAATCAATGGCTCGGTCTGAACGCGGTCGCGACGCTCGAGAAAGACCCTGCGATCTTTCCCGCTTTCAGCCCGACGATTGCCGGCTACATGCTCCAAGAAACGCAGGCGTTTCTCGATGACGTCGTGTGGCAAGAGCAGGGATCGCTCGCGATGCTCTTCACGGCGCCCTTCACGTTCGTGAACGGGCCGTTGGCGCAGTACTACGGCATGACGGGTGTCACGGGGAATGCTTTCGTGAAGGCGCCTCTCGACCCAGCAGAGCGCGCCGGGTTGCTCACACAAGGCGCCATCGTCAGCAAGCTGGCCAAGACCAATCAAACGTCGCCAGTCTTGCGTGGCAAGTTCGTACGCGAACAGTTGCTCTGCTTTACGATGCCAGCGCCGCCCGTCGGCGTTGCGATCAAGGTCCCCGACCTCAGCCCCACGCTCACGACGCGGCAGCGCTTCACCATGCATTCGGTGGATCCTTCCTGCTCAGCGTGCCACTCGCTCATGGATCCGATCGGGCTCGGCTTCGAGGGCTTCGACGCAGCACGTGCCTATCGCACGACCGAGAACGGCGTGGCCGTCGATGCTTCCGGAAGCGTCAACGGCGCGGTGGACACGCAACTGGCAGGCGCGTTCAACGGCATAGTCGACTTGGAGCAGAAGCTCGGCGAGAGCAGGGACGTGCAGCACTGCCTGACCACGCAATGGTTCCGCTACGCTTACGGGCGTAAGGAGACCACTGGCGATGACGCCGACGCATGCTCCATGGACGCGCTCCAAACGCAGTTCGCGGCGGGCGGCTACAAGGTTCAGGATTTGCTGGCCGCGCTAACGCAGACCAATACCTTTCTCTATCGGCGCGTGACGCCGAAAGCAGGCACTGGAGGTATGCAGTGAAGTCTTTACGTCTCAGCCGGCGGACGCTGCTGCGTGGCGCAGGCGGCGTGGCAATTGGCCTGCCGTTCTTGGACATCATGATGCCGCAGGGGCGCGCGTATGCGGCAAGCGCGGTGCCCAAGCGTTACATCAACTTCTTCTCGCCGAACGGCACGATCTATCCGGCGTGGGTGCCGACGGCTGGCACGTCGCCGACCGACTTCAAATTGTCGGCCATCCTGGCGCCGCTCGCTCCCAATCAAAAGAACATCGTGGTGCTCGACGGGCTCACCAATACCGCCGCGACGAAGGGGCCCGGCGACGATCACATGAAGGGCATGGGATCGATGCTCACGGGCATCGAGTTGATGCCCGGGACGACTCAGGGCGGTGCAGGTACGCCGGCGGGGCTCGCGGGCGGTATCTCGGTAGACCAAGTTGTCTCTGGAATCATCGGCAAGACCACGAAATTGCCTTCGCTTGAGCTCGGTGTCGAGTCCGGGTCGGCCGGTACGGTCTGGGGCTACACGAGTTACACCGGTCCGGGCCAAGCACTGCCGCCGGACAACAACCCAGCGTCCGTATTCAAGCGCGCGTTTTCCGATCTGGGCACCAGCATGAACGCAGGGCAGCAACTAGCCGCTGAGCGCAAATCGATCCTAGACGCTGTGATCGCCAATTACACGCAGCTCAACCCCAAGCTCGGCACGGCGGATCGCGCCAAGCTCGACGCGCACCTCTCGACCGTGCGCGATCTGGAGACGCGCGTGACGGCCGCCGGAGCGGCAGCTGGCGCGGCTTGCGTGAAGCCGGCCGCGCCTACCGGTGATTACCAGAAGAATGCGAGCTTTCCCACGGTAGCCAAGCTGCAGATGGATCTGCTAGTGATGGCCATGGCGTGCGACGTCACGCGAGTTGCCAGCCTTCAGTTTGAAAATTCGGTTGGCCAAACGCAGTTTACTTGGCTCGATCCGACGATCACCCGCGGCCACCACGACATGTCGCACGACGCCGATGACAACGCCGACACGATGGCGAAGCTGACCATGATCAATGTCTGGTACGCGCAGCAGTTCAACTACCTGGTTAGCGCGCTCGCGGCGATCCCGGAGCCCACCACCGGCCGAATGGGCACGATGCTGGACAACACGGTGATCGTCTGGTGCAACGAGCTGTCGAAGGGCAACATCCACTCGCACTCGCCGCAGCCG
>DATCFJ010000692.1:0-4843 GCA_036509605.1 Polyangiaceae bacterium
GCGCAGCCAAAACCGGCAGCCGCTGCCCCCGAAGCAGCACCGCCCGCAGCGGCTGAGCCCGCTCCAGCCAAAGCGCCCGCCGCGCCTGCCGCGCCCGCCACGAGCGACTCGGCTCCCGCGGTCGACGACGCGAGCGCAGCTCCGGTGGCACCCGCACCGGGCACGCCGAGTGGCTCGTTCGCTCCGCTGCCGTCGTGGCCCGAGCCCGGCAACGACGCCGCTGAGCTGCGCCGTCAAAACGCCGAACGTCCGAGCGAAGCCGTGAAGCCCGGTGAGCACGAGGTGTTCGCCGAAGACTGGTGGACGCACGCCCGCCCCGTGCTGGAGATGCACGGTAATTTCCGCGTCCGCGCGGAGATGTTTTATCAGTTCGCACTCGGTCGTAAGGACCAGCCGTCAACCAACACGCTCTGGCAACAGCCCGCAGGCAATTTCTTCAACGACAACTCGGGTCACCCGTATGGTCCGTCCCTGTGCACGCCGGACGAAAACGGCAGCGGCAGCGACACGGCAGCCACGCATGCCACCTACGCCTGCAAGAGCGGCACGCAGGCGGGCGCCAACTTGCGCTTGCGGCTCGATCCTGAGCTGCATATCTCCGACAATCTGCGGGTCATCACCCAAATTGACCTGCTCGATAACGTGGTGATGGGCTCGACGCCCAGCGAATACCGCGTCAACAACGGCTCGGTCTCCGCGCGCAGCGGTTACGCGCCGATCGGTTTCTACACCTCGACCACCGCCCCGCCGACTTCCGGCGTGAACAGCCTGCGCGACAGCATCGTCGTCAAGCGCGCCTGGGCCGAGTACGAGACACCCGTCGGCGAGCTGCGCTTCGGCCGCATGCCCAACCACTGGGGCCTCGGTATTCTCAACAACGCCGGCGACGGCTACGACGACAACTACCAGTCTACGATCGACCGCATTCAGTTCACGACCGGCATCAAGCCGCTCGATCTGTACGTGACCGGCTCTTGGGACTTCATCAACGAGGGCGCCACGAGCGACAACCTCGGCATCCCCCAGGGTCAACCGTACGACGCGACGCAACTCGACGACGTCACCCAGTACACGCTCTCGGTCGCGCACCGAAAGAGCCGCGAGCTGACCCGCTTGGCTCTCGCCAAGGGCGACCTCGTGATCAACGGTGGTGTCCAGGTTCAGTACCGCTCGCAGTTGCTAGCGGACGATTTCTCGGGCAGCGCGGCCACGTGCGCGACGGGCGCGGCGGCGTTGGGTTGCGCTGCCAGCGATCCCGCCAACGTGAACGGTCTACAGTTCACGCGCCGCGGCGCGTCCTCTTGGACGCCCGATCTGTGGCTGCAGATGCTGTACAAGAAGTTCCGCTTCGAGATGGAGGCGGTGACTATCCAAGGCAAGTTGGATAACAACGGCACGACGGTACAAAACAGTAGCAACGGCGTCGCGAACATCGGTTACAAGATCCGCCAATACGGCCTCGCCACCGAAATCGCGCAGAGCTTGGTGGAAGACAAGCTGCACCTCGGCTTCAACTTCGGCTGGGCCTCCGGTGATTCGGATGTAGACGGCCTCGCGCCGCCGTACAGCGGCGCCGTCAACCAGCACGGCGATCGCACGGATTCTACCTTCCGCTTCAACCCGGCCTACAGCATCGACCTGATCCTGTACCGCAACATCCTGTCTCGCGTCCAAGGCACGTACTACTTCCGCCCGAGCGTGAGCTACGACTTCTTGCATGACAGCTCCGGGCAGAAGCTCGGCGGCGGCTTCAACGCGGTCTGGTCGCGCGCATCGGAGTTCATGCAGGCGCCCGGGCACGCTCGCGATCTTGGTGTCGAGCTCGACGCGCAGGTCTACTTCCAATCGAAGGACGGCGCCGTGAACGACGACCCGTCGAAGAAGGGCGGCTTCTTCACCAAGCTCGAATACGGCGTGCTGTTCCCGATGAAGGGCCTCGGTTACACGACCAACGAAGCCAACGCGATCGCCCAAGGCGGCAACTCCGCCTCGACCAACACCGCGCAAACGCTGCGTTGGTACATGGGCGTATTTTTCTGAGCTGCGGCACAAAAAAACGACTAGGCGGCACCCGATAGTACTTTTGACGACCCAACTTGCGCTTTCAGCCCGGCGTGCGCGGTCCGCACCTGATCGCGATAAGCCTGAAGTTGTTCCGCGCCGCCCATGAAGCGTTCTCGGTCGACGAGGCCGGGGATGCCCGCAACGGTGCCCTTGTTGGTGTACTGCCAGAAGGTCCAGTTCGACCAGCCGTTGATCGCGCCGGGGGCGGCCACTCCCCACTCAGCGAGACACAAATCGGCTCTCGCCGCGATGCTCGCGATTGAGGGCAGCGACTGAGTGCGTAGCTCATCGGGTCTTCTTCAAATTTCAATGCCGAGTGCCCGGTTCTTCCCGGCTGCGTCTCGCAAGGCAAGACTCGGCTGTCAGTCAGCAACTCCATCTGTGGGGTGAGTGGCTCCATACTCGGTCTCGCAGAGACTGGAGTCGCTTACATGGGCGCTCTGAACCAAGGGAGCGACACGCCTCTGGTATTGGCGCACGAGCTAGGGCATGTCCTCGGCTTGAACCACGATGCTTCCGTGCCCAACGTAATGAACCCGCAGTCGGCGCAGATGAGTACTCTCGTCCTTCAGAACATGTGCGCTGCTGCGCGCGCGAATGCTGCAGTTTACGTCAAAGCAAAGTGGGGCGTCACCGTGGACCCCGGCCAATGGACCGTCACTCCTCCTTTCCAGCGCTAGAATTAGTGCTCGCGTGGTGTCCGGATAATCGTAGCGGTCGAAATCACGCGGCATGCTTGAAGTAGAAGTTTAGCAGCTAGCCCGGAACCGGAAACGGCAGACAAGACCCGCACGCCCAGCGCTCCGCGCCGGACGAGGCCGACGCGCCGTACGCGCAATAGTCTAAGCCACCGTCCGCGCAGTCACTCGGATCGATGCACTCGTCGGTCGCGGTGTGGCATTTGTACGTGGGGTAGTCCACGCGACAACCGTGCCCAATGGGCGTGGCGCTCAGCGAGCAGTATCCGCAGTTGCCGCAATCGGAGTCCGTTTTGCAGTTGCTCCCCGGTAGGCACACGTTGTTCGTCACGTCCGCGCCGCTCGTGCGGCAGACGCACGGCCCTTCCGCACAATCGGAGTCCGTCAGGCACTCGTCGTAGGAGCACTCCGTGTCGCACGGCTCGTTGTGCGGAGTAATGCACCGGCCATTCCTGCCCGCCGTGCAGTCCGCGTCTTTCGTGCACTTGGCGCCGGAGAGGTCCGTGCAAATCGACATGTCGATCGGCTCGTCGCTGCCGCGCTCGGTTGGGCACGCTTGTGCTACGGCGCGGTGCTCTTTCGGTATCCGAACGGCCCCGCACGCACCGCCGCTCGCGGTGGCACCGGCGTCCGCGCTAGGCTCGTGTACCTGACCTCCGCACGAAGCGCAGAGGAGCAGGGCGACGGCGGCCCCAGTTTTCAGCTGCACGCTTCCCATCCGACGAACGTATCAGCACCGTAGTCAGCTGCAACTCGCGACAAGCTTGCGACACGACTTGCGACATTGCGGAACAGCAGACGAAACGCGACGCCGAAGGCTGGGCCGCGACTCGACGTAGCGCGTGACCATCAGCAAAAGAAGCGCTGAATCGGCTGCGTTTGCGGCGGCCTGGGGCGAGCGCGCTTGTCAGGGAGGGCGAGTGACGGTACTCGGGTGCCTGCTGATGCCTCCCAGTGTGTTGTTCGTCTCGAAGCCCATTGCGCCGCCCTTTCATGATGGCAGCAAATGCTTGGTGCGTGATGTTGCCCGGCATTTGACGCGCATCGATCCGATCGTGATGTCGCTACCGGGGGCGCCGCCGGTGGTTGCGGCCGAGGGCGCGCGGCCGGTGCGGGCGGCTCGGGCGTATGGGGCGCCAGGCGGGTTTACGCCGGCATTTTCGGCGAATTTGCGGGCGGCGGCGTGGCTGCTCTTGGGCTCGCGGGCGAGCGTCTGGCATTTCGTGTTTGCGCCGAATGCGCGTACCAGCAGCGCGGGTAGAGCGTTGAAACGCTTGCGTCGGGTGCCGGTCGTGCAAACCATTGCTTCGCCGCCGCGCACCTTTGATAAGCCTCAGGGTTTATTTTTCGGTGACGTGTTAGTGGCGCAGAGTGCTTGGACGCGCGCAGCGGTGGAGCTCAGCTACGAGGGCTCGGGGCTTCTGGCGCCGCGCATCGCGGTGATTCCGCCCCCGGTCCCGGACCTGACTGCGCCCAGCGCCGAGGACGTGGCGGCCGTGCGCCGCACTTTGAATCTCGGCCCGGAGCAGCGCTATCTGCTCTACCCGGGCGATCTAGAGACTAGCTCGGGCGCGGACGCTACTGCGGCGCTGGCGGAGCGCCTGCCCGCGCTCCTGCCTGACGTAGTCACCGTCTTCGCGTATCGCCGCAAGACGGCCGGCGCGGCCGAAGTCGCGGCGCGCCTTTCGGCGCGGCTGCCGAGCGCGCACACGCGCTTCGTCGAGAACGCGCCCAATATCTTGGCGTTGCTCGCTGGGGCCGCAGCGGTCGTCTTCCCGGTCGATGATCTGTGGGGTAAGGTCGACTTGCCGATCGTGCTCCTGGAGGCGATGGCGCTCGGTGTGCCCGTTGTCGCGCTCGACCAAGGCCCGCTCTGTGACCTGGGTGGGGTGGTAAAAGTGCCCAATTTGGGCGCAGATCGCTGGCTGCGCGACGTCACGACGCTGCTCGGCGACAAGCCGCGCGTGCAGGGCGTCGTGGCGGCGCAGCGAGCGAGCTTGGAAGAGCGTCATCGCGCGCCCGTGGTGGCGCGCGCTTACGAGGACTTGTACTTGGAGTTGCTGCGCTAGTCGCACAGGGCG
>DATCFJ010000693.1:0-2466 GCA_036509605.1 Polyangiaceae bacterium
GGCGCGGGCGCTTTGGGCTCGGTGTTGGGTATCGCAGCGCTGATCGTGATTGTGTCGTTGATCTTCGGCGGCAAGAGCGAAGCCTCGACATCCAAGGACAGCGCGGTTGCCGAAGCGGTCGCGAAGGATCCCGAGCTATTGCAATTGATCGCGCGCGCTGAAGGCGGCGACCAGACGGCATTGGCGGAGCTCAGCGCGCGTCCCGAAAGCAAGCGCACGCTGGCTGAATGGCGAGCGCTCGGTCACGGCTACGCGAAGGTCGGGCAATTTGGCGCCAGCGTCAGCGCTTACCAGAGCGGCGCGGCGGCTGCTCCCGAGCTGCTCGAAGATCCGAAGCTGCTCGCGGACGTTCGCCTGGCTGTGCTCGACACGCAGAGCCGCGACCTTGCCATGAAGTTTGCCGCGGGCGCGCTAGGCGCGTCAGGCGCGGACATCCTGTACGACGCGTGGGAGTCTTCGAAGGCGGTACCCAGTCGCGCCGCGCTCGCCAAACAGCTGCGTGCCTTGCTCGACGACGACGCCGAGCGGGCCAAGGCCTCAGCCTCGCTCAAAGTGCTGCTGGAGCTCGGAAAGGCTCAAAAGGAGGGCTGCGCGAGCGTGAAGCGTTGGCTCGGGCGCGCGGCAGCAGAGGGCGACGCGCGCGTCGTCCCGGCGCTCAAGCGCTTCGACGACCGGCGCGGTTGCGGCTTCCTCGGCCTCGCCGATTGCTACGGCTGCCTACGCGCCGGGAAAGACCTGGCGAACACGACCGACAGCGTCGCGGCGCGCCCTGCGCCGAGCTTCGACTGACCCCCGTTCGCGATCTGGGGTGGGTCTGCTAGCTTCAGCGCTGTCATGAAGCTCCTGCGCGTCGCTGCGGCGACCCTGAACCAGACCCCGCTCGACTGGGATGGCAATCGCGCGCACATCATCGCGGCGATCGAAGCGGCGCGCGCAGCGGGCGTGAGCGTGCTCTGTTTGCCGGAGCTGTGCATCAGCGGCTACGGCTGTGAGGACGCCTTCTTGTCGCCCGGCACGCAGGCCATGGCGCTGACCGTGCTGGAAGAGATCTTGCCGTACGCACGCGGGCTCGTGCTGAGCCTCGGCTTGCCGCTCTTCCACAACAAGGCTTTGTACAACACCTGCGCGCTCGTCGTAGACGGCAAGCTCGCCGGCTTCGTGGCAAAACGCGCGCTTTCCGGCGACGGCATTCACTACGAGCCGCGCTGGTTCAAGCCCTGGCCCGCGGGCGCGCGCGCCATCGTGTCCGTGCTCGGGCAACAGCTGCCGCTCGGTGACATCTTCTTCGACTGCTCGGGTGTTCGGATCGGGTTCGAGATTTGTGAGGACGCGTGGGTCGCGCAGCGCCGCGGCGCAGAGCTGGCGCTCTCCGGTGTCGATTTGATCTTGAATCCGAGCGCCAGCCATTTCGCGTTCGGCAAGCAAGAGGTGCGGCGGCGCTTGGTGCTGGAGGGCTCGCGCGCCTTCGGTGTCAGTTACGTGTACGCGAATTTGCTGGGCAATGAAGCCGGCCGCGCCATCTACGACGGTGACGCGCTGATCGCGACGGCCGGCAAGGTGCTCGCGCAGGCGCACCGCTTCAGCTTCGCCGATCACGCGCTGGTCAGCGCAGTCGTGGATATCGATTTGACGCGCGTTCAGCACGCGGCGCTCAGCGCGTCGCAGCCGCGTGTCGTCAGCGCGCCGGGCGAGTGCGTTTCGGCCGATTTCGCCTTCCCGCTGATCGCTCCCGAGCGTTCGGAAGCGAACGTCGAAGAGTGGGAACGCTCACCGGCCATCAAAGAAGAAGAATTTGCGCGCGCGATAGCGCTCGGGCTGTTCGATTATTGCCGTAAGAGCCGCTCGCGTGGCTTCGTGGTTTCGCTCAGCGGCGGGGCGGATTCCGCGGCGGTTGCCAGCCTCGTTGGGCTGATGGTGCGCTTTGCGGTGCGCGAGCTGGGGCTCGACGGCTTCGCGGAGAAGTTTGCCCATATGGAGGGCCTGGCACGGCTGATCTCGGAGCGAGAGCTCGTCTCGGCGCTGCTCACCACGGTCTACCAGGCGACTCAAAACAGCTCACAGGTGACGCGCGACGCGGCCGCAAAGGTAGCGCGTGCGCTCGGCGCCACGCACTACGTGCTCGAGGTGGACACGCTGGTTTCTGCGTACGTGTCGCAAATCCAAAGCGCGCTCGGGCGCGAGCTGGACTGGCAGCGCGATGACCTTGCGCTGCAAAATATTCAGGCGCGAGTCCGCGCGCCCTCGGTATGGCTCTTGGCCAATTTGAATTCAGCGCTGCTGCTCTCGACCAGCAATCGCTCGGAAGCTGCCGTCGGCTACGCCACGATGGACGGCGACACCGCAGGCGGCCTGAGCCCGATCGCCGGCATCGACAAAGCGTTCTTGCGGCGTTGGCTGGTGTGGCTCGAGCACAGCGGCCCGTTAGCGCTCGGCGCCGTCCCGGAGCTCCGAGCCGTGAATGCGCAG
>DATCFJ010000694.1:0-3547 GCA_036509605.1 Polyangiaceae bacterium
GTCCGCATCGTATGTCGGTGGAGGAGCTCCAAACCGTGCTGGCGGATTTATCGCTTCGGCTATTGCGCTGAGCGCTCCTTGCCATGACCGAGCTGAGTTTCCGCGCGGGATCCCTACGCTTTCGTCTCTCGCACAAGCGGCCGCCGAGCTTGTGGAAAACCTGCGCATATTGAGCCGCTTTGGTGCCCGCGAGAGCGGCTCGAGCAGCAATCGCGAAACCCGACCGTCCAGCATTTCCATCACGTCGCCGGGGTGCTAGCGTCCGTCGCGCATGCCCAAAGGTCCGGTCGAGCTCCGTGTTGGCGGGCAGACCTACCGCGTCGTAGCGACTGCGGAGGAAGCAGACTTGCATCGTCTGGCCGACGTCGTCGACGAGCGGCTGCGCAAGCTAACTGCTCCCGGTCGCAGTGTGTCGCCGCAGTCGCTTTTGCTCGCGGCTCTGTCGCTGGCTCATGATCTCGAAGACGAACGCAATTGTCGGCTGCGCTCCGAGCGGCGAGCTCGCGAAATGCTGAGCAGCTTGGTGTCTAGAATCGACGCGGCGCTCGAGGCTGATTCGGCCGAGCTCGCCGCGGCGCCGGCGCCCGCCAGCCCTGATCTCGACGAATCAGAGGTTGAGTTCGACTTCGGCCCGACGCTCGAACCGTAGCCTTTCGCCAGGCAAAGAGCGGCCGATTCAGCGTCGGCGCTAGTCGCCCGGGTCAGGTGTCCCGCGCAACCATTCGTAGCCGAGAATGAACGGAAGCGCGATCCACAAGCCGTCTACCTGTAAGCCGATGTAGACCGTGTTCGCGTGCCCGTTGTCGAGCGCGCGGTCACCGCCCAACACGAACCCGCTGGCCATCGCGTATGCGCCATGAAAGTTGTGACTGCGTAGGCCGAAGAACGCCTCGCCGCTGAGCCGGGCGTCGCGACCGTTTCGGCTCAGGCCGCCAGCCGAGAGGACTATCGGAAAATCGCCAGAGAAGCTCGGAAGCAGCAGGCTCAGGCCTGCACCGAAGCGCATGTCCGAGAACTTTGCCGTGCCAAACGTCGCGTACGGCCCCAGGGCAAAGTCCGCGTTACGGTCGCGCCCGAACAGGAAATCCCCCCGAAGGTCCCCACAAAACGCGGTGCTGCGCCAGACCTGACCACGAGCACCGAGACCGCACAGCGACGTCTGCGCAGCGACGTTCCACTCGGGCTCAGCGTGAAGCGGAGCGACGAAGAACAGCAGCGCTGGGAGAGTTGCAAACGGTGCGGCGCGCATGGATGGCCCTCGGCGATCGACGCGCCGCTGAACGGTTCGAGCTCAGGGCGTGGCGGGGGCGAATGACGGATTTTGCGATGGATCGAGACACAGCTTCACCGACGCAGAACACGCCGTGCACGGGAAGGGTTGGTCCTGGCCAAAGAGGCAAGGCGCCGCCTCCGTGGAAGTGGTCGTAGTGGATGCGGTGGTCGCGCAGATGTAGGCCGAGTTCGCGGGTTGGGCGGGGTCGTCGTCCTCGGCGGGGTAGCGAACCAGGCAGCCTTCGCAGATCGTGATTGGAAAATCGAGCTCGCTCGAGGTGATCGACGTCCCGCCTAAGGTATCTCCAAATACGCGAATTTTGGCCAAAACGACCGGCGGAACTTGAATTTTTTTGAGCAGCCCGTTGGGGATAAGGTTAACCGCCATGGCGCCGTAAGAGGGCGCGTCGCCCACGGAGGAATCGACAAAGCCGGTTCCGACTGTCGAGTAGTGACCGCCCGCGATCTCACCGCCGCCGACGTCGGTCAGCGTAACCTCGGCGCCGCGCAGCGAGATGCGTGAGGTCTCCGTGCGCAGTTGTTCGCGGGAGCCCTGCTGTGTGAGCTGATTGCCGACCAACAAGAACGCCGTGTAGCTCTGCGTAAAGGCCGTATCGAGAGTGCCGCCGGCCAACATAGTGTCAGTCGTGTCGGCCTTGGCTAGACACGTCGTTGCGCCGATATCAATCACTCCA
This sequence comes from Polyangiaceae bacterium, assembly GCA_036509605.1. Taxonomy (GTDB): domain Bacteria; phylum Myxococcota_A; class Polyangia; order Polyangiales; family Polyangiaceae; genus PMG-095. The sequence goes on from DATCFJ010000694.1 coordinate 1,968, forward strand.
ACCACGAACATCGAGCTGTCGTTTTTGGCGCAGCTCGGAGTCAGGATGAACGAGCCAAACGTGAGCAGGCCCGCAGAAAGCAAGTACTTGGTCGTTGAGCGGCGCATGGGGACCTCAAAGGCGGGGGCGCGGTAGGCGCGCACCTGATCGAAGTGTACCGAGCCACTTAGCGCGACGCCAAGATTGTGCCGAAACACACTTAATGAAGTAGGAGATCTGCGGCGGAAGTCGTTCACTCGGCCAATGCCGACACGTGACTTCGCAGCTCGCTGAGCGCGATCGGCAAGGTCTCCACCTGCCCGAGACCGCGCGCCATCACAAAGCGAACGGAGGAGCCCGCGCGCTTCTTGTCGTGACCGATCAATGCAGCGGCCGCCTCGAGAGGCTGGCCCGCCAAGGTCGCTGGCAAGCCGAGGCGGCGGAGGAGATCAAGGGTTCGCTTAGTCAGCTCTTTCGGGGTTAGCCCGAGCACCTCGCCGAGGCGGAGCGCCGCCACGAGGCCAAGACTGATGGCTTCGCCATGCGTCAGAGCCGTGTAACCAGCCTGGGCTTCGAGTGCGTGACCGACGGTGTGCCCAAGGTTGAGGACGGCCCGTAGCCCACTCTCCCGCTCGTCGAAGCTGACGATACGCGCCTTGACCCGCACTGAACGGCGCACGAGCTCAGCCGTCAGCTCAAGGTCGCGCTCCGCTACGCGCTCGGCGTTCGCTTCGAGCAGCGTGAACATCTCGGGATCGCCGATCAGCGCGGTTTTCACTACTTCGGCGAGTGCGCTCACGAAGCCACGTTTCGACTCGGTGCCAAGATAGTGAACATCGCAGAGCACCGCGCTGGGCTGCCAGAAGGCACCGACAGCGTTCTTGGCGGACTCCAAATCGACGCCGGTTTTGCCGCCAACCGAGGCATCGACCATGGCTAGGAGTGTGGTGGGAATGCCGAGCCAACGAACACCGCGCATCCACGTCGAGGCTGCAAAACCGGTCATGTCCGTAACCACGCCGCCGCCCAAAGCGACGAACGTCGCCTGGCGATCCACGGAGCCCGCCAGCGCGGCACGCCAGATCGTTTCGATTGAGGCGACATTCTTGTGCGCTTCGCCGGGCTCGAGATCGACGCGCACGACGCGCGTGCCCGCATCGCTCAAGGCGCGCTCTATGCCGGCCGCGTGCAGGCGCGCGACGGTCCTGTCGGAAACCAAGACGGTGACCGGGCTTTGAGCCGACAGTGGGCCAATGCGCCCGCTAGCAAAATTACTCCCGATTTGAACGCCGTATGATGCAAGCCCGGCGGCCACCGCGAGCTCGTCGCGGGCCCAGGCTTCCTGGACTTTGACAGCGACGTCCTCGAGCGGAGCCTCTCCGGAGATGCGAGCGTGCGCTTCTGCGTAGCTCGAGGCCCGAAGTGCCAGGAGCTCGGTTACGCGCTGTTCGGGATTGGGGCCCGAAAGCAGAGGTCTGGTGCCTTGCGCCAAGGCGCGGCGCGATAGCTCGGCCGGCGTTCCTTCGAGTGTTACGACGACGCATTCATCGAGCGTCTGGAGGCGCAGGTCGCGGGGCAAGAGCGCGCCTCCGCCGACGGCG
>DATCFJ010000695.1:0-2680 GCA_036509605.1 Polyangiaceae bacterium
AGCTGCACCAAGCGGCGCAGCATGCGGCGCGGGCGCGCGGTGCGGTCGAGCACGTTGAGGCAACTCACTAGGTCGAAGGGCGCGCCGGGGACGTCTTCTGCGCTGACGTCGATTTGATGACATTCGACGCCCATACGCCGCAGCGAGCGCGCCATGGGCGCGGACAGCTCCGTGGCTACGACTTGTTCTGCGAACGGCAGCAGCGTGCGCGTGACCCCGCCGTAACCGGCGCCGACGTCGAGTAGGCGTTTCGCCTTGAGATCGCCCAGCAACGCGCGCCACTGCTGGCTGCTCGCGACATGCAACGGATACATTTCGAGCAAACCGTTGGCGTCGAAGTCCGAAACGAAGAAGCGCAGCACGCGGTGCGCGCGGGTGCGCAGCCAGCTGTGCCGACCGCGCGCGGCCGAGTCGAGAAAAGCGTCGCTGTCGGCGTCGCATGCAAGCTCGACGAAACGCTCGCGTAGGCGAGGCGACAATGCAGCGACGTCCGCGTCGTAGCGAAGCAGCAAGCGCAGAACGGCGGAAGGCTGGTGGACAGGGCTCATGGCCGGGCCTGGAGGAGACCAACGCTGGAAAAATCACAGAATCGGACGCTTGGGCGTTGACAGAGCGCGCCGCTCCACCGAGATTTCCCAGTCCGAATCTCGGAACCCAAGGAGACCCTATGGCAATTGAAGTCCCCCCGCTCCCGTACGCGAAAAACGCGCTCGAGCCGGTCATGAAGCAAGAGACGTTCGACTTTCACTACGAGAAGCATCACAAGGGCTACGCCACGGTGCTCAACGGCATGCTCGAGGGCAAGCCCGAAGCGTCCAAGAGCTTGGTCGAGATCATCAAGTCCAGCTCGGGCCCGATGTTCAACAACGCGGCGCAGATCTGGAACCACACGTTCTTCTGGGAGAGCATGAAGCCTGCTGGCGGCGGCGCTCCTCCCGCGGGCCCCGTTGCGGATCTGATCACCGGCCTCGGTGGCTGGGATAAGTTCCGCACGGATTTCATTCAAGCGGGCCTGACGCAGTTCGGCTCGGGTTGGGCATGGCTCGTGCTCTCCGGCGGCGCCGGCAAGATCATGAAGACGCCCAACGCGGAGACTCCGTTGACCACGTCGGACGTGCCGTTGCTCGTGTGCGACGTTTGGGAGCACGCCTATTACATCGACCATCGCAACAACCGAAAAGCCTTCCTGGAAGGCTTTTGCGACAAGCTGTTGAACTGGGATTTCGTGGCCAAGAACCTCGCGGCCGCGAAGTGACGAGCTCGGGGTGAGAGCCCCGACGGACGTGTTGAGCGGCTTTGACGCTTCGACTTTTCGAGGTCGAAGCCGCTCACGTCTCCACTTCGAGCCTGCCTAAGCGTTGGTATTGGCAGCGGCCGCGGGGCGCACCGGCAGAATTGGCGCCCAGACCAAGCGCCCGAGCAGCGCGTCGTCGATCAAGAGACCGCGATCGCTGAAGCGTAGCGCGTTCTCCTCGCCGTCTTCCGGCCACTCGCCGACGAACAGGATGCCCTGGCCGTTCTCGTTGTAGCCGAGTTGCACGATGGCATTTTTCAACCAGCGACCGCCGCCTTCGAACTCGAGCGCGTCGGGCAAGTTGTAGAAGCCTTCGGCAGGCAGCTGGCGCAGCGTCTTGGCCCAGGTGGGCGAGCGCAGGGGCGTTGTGGGGTCGCGCCAGAACCAGCGGTTGCGGCGGTTGTCTGCGGGGCGCACCACGAACTTCACCCCGCCGTTAGACGGTTGCCCGACATAGACGAGCACGCCGGACGGGAAGGTGTCTTCGTGACCGGGCATGGGTTGCGTGGTTCGGTACAGGCCGGGATCGGGAAGGTCGAGCATCGCGGCGCAATTTACTCGAATCGACGCGGCCGACAAGGGTGATAGCTTCGGTTCCCTGCGGCGGTTGGGATACGTCGCGATGGAGCTTCCGATGGCAGCCAAAAAGACCAAAGCGAAAGTCACTGCGAGCACGAAGAAGGCGGCGGCTAAGCCGGCCGCGAAGACCGCGAAGGCGACGGCAAAGCCGGCCGCGGCGAAGACCGCGGGTCTCGGCGAAGGCGACAAGGCGCCGTCGTTCTCTCTACCTGACGAAACCGGCGTCACGGTGTCGTCAGCGAGCCTCGCTGGCAAACCGTACGTGATCTACTTCTACCCGAAGGACGACACTCCGGGCTGCACCAAGGAAGCCTGCGATTTTCGCGACAACCTGCGCGCGTTCAACGCCGCCAAAGTGCGCGTGCTCGGCGTGAGCCCCGACGACTCGAAGCGCCACGCGAAGTTCAAAGAGAAATACGGTCTGACCTTCACGCTGCTCTCCGACACCGAGAAGAAGCTGATCTCCGCGTATGGCATCTGGATCAAGAAGCTCAACTACGGCCGCGAATACATGGGCGTGCAACGCAGCACGTTCCTCGTCGACAAGAGCGGCAAAGTAGTGAAGGCGTGGAACGGCGTGCGCGTGCCGGGTCACGTCGAAGCCGTGCTCGCATCACTCGGTTGAGCGCGCCTCTAGGGGCGGGGCCCATTCCGCCATGAGCGTCGCGCCATTCCACCAAGAGCGTCGCGCCGTTCAAGCGGCGGGCGGCGGGTAGCTCGAAACGCGCGAGACGCCGGACTTTTCGTGGACGGCGGAGGCGGGGGGCCAGGTCACGGTCGGCATCGGGTAGGCCGGGCGAGCGAACA
>DATCFJ010000696.1:0-8842 GCA_036509605.1 Polyangiaceae bacterium
GAGCGCAAAAGGCGCGGGGAACGACGCTTTCCGCGGGGCTCCCTCTCCTTTCAGGAGAGTGACCAATCTTGAGGGAATTGCAACATTGAAATGTGATTTGCGAGGGGCCCGCGACCTCGGCCCTGCGCAGCAGGGTGCCCCCGCGTTAAGTGTGAAACGTAGCGACGCGTTCTTCGACACGCGCGACTTCGTGCACTGCTTCGCGCTTCAGCACGTAGGGCAGTTCGGTGCGTGCCAAGTGCACGATCAGCTCGGCGATCAAGCCCGTCGCCAAGATTTGCACGCCGACCACGATTAGCAGCACGGCCAGGATCAAGAGTGGTCGATGGCCGATCGATTGGCCCATGAACCAGATCACGCACAGGTACGTGAAAATGCCGAGGCCCAAGGCCAACGTGAGCGAGCCGACCGCGCCGAAAAAGTGCGCCGGGCGGCGCCCGTAGCGCAGTAGGAAGACGACCGTCAAGAGATCCATCAAGCCGCGGAAGAAGCGGCCGCCGCCGAACTTCGAATAGCCGAATCTACGCGCGTGGTGCTCGACCGGGATCTCGCCGATGCGAAAGCGCTTCCAATGCGCGAGCACCGGCACGAAGCGGTGCAATTCGCCGTACAGGCGCACGTTATTGAGCACGACGTCGCGGTAGGCTTTGAAGCCGCAATTCACGTCGTGCAGTTTCACGCCCGTCGCGCTGCGCACGAGCCAATTGAACACGCGCGATGGCAGGACCTTGGTGATCGGGTCGTTACGCTTCTGCTTGTAGCCGGAGACGAGGTCGAAGCCTTCCTCGAGCTTGGCCAGGAAACGGGGGATTTCCTTGGGATCGTCCTGCAGGTCTGCGTCGAGCGTGAAGACGATGCGGCCGCGCGCTTTGGTGAAGCCTGCCGCCAACGCGGCGCTCTTGCCGAAATTGCCTTGCAGCTCGAGCAGGCTGACCTGCGGATGCGCAAGGACGATGCGCTCCGCGACCGCCACGGATTGGTCCGTGCTGCCATCGTCGACGAAGATGACCTCGAAGCTTTCGCTTGCGCTGAGCGTCGGCGTGACTGCATCAGCAATGCGCTGATACAGCTCCTCCAGTGTGGCCTGCTCGTTCATGAACGGGATCACGAACGAGAGTTTCGGGGCGTGCGGCATGACCATATTCGGTGGAGGGCGGAACGTGCCTCAGGGTGCGGGGCCCGGCAAGGCCCTCAGGGCTGGGTGCTCGGGGGAGCGATCTTGAGCACTGAATAGCCGCCGTTTCTATAAGCCACAGCAAGCTCTGGAAAACGGCGCTCGCCGCCGCGACGCAGGACGACGTAATCCGGGTGGTATTTGCCGACGATTAGCGCCAGCCGCTCTGGGTCCATCGAACCGTAGCCGTTCAAGTCGCTCGGGCCGCCGATGCGGCGACCGGTCACGTCGCACAAGCGCTCGTACCAACCGAGCAGCTCTGTCGGGATCAGCGGCACGGCCTTCCAATCGACGACGATCGCGCGCTGACCCAGGAAGCGCGTGTCCTCCAGGTCTGGCGGAGTCAGATACACGGCGTCTTTCGGTGAGCTCTCGCGCAGCCAGCGGTACAGGTCGGCTTGAGAGCCACCTGCTTCCTTGAGCAGGTTCGAGCGGCTGTAGCCCTGCGCGATGCGGTCGGGGGCCAGCAGATACAGGGCGACGGCGCCGATCAGGAGCGGGCTTCGACCCAGCCAGCGTTTGGCCAACAGAACCAGCGATTGCTGCGTTGGCAGCAGATGCCCCAGCAAATCCAGCGCCAGATCGAGGACGCGCGCCACGACCGCAATGCCGAAAAACGCGAACAGCAGGCGCGGCAGCTGAGCGCTGTCTTTGTTACGGAAGTACAGACCGAACACGCCCAGCCCCGCGCACACCAAGCCGATCGCCACTGGCGCGTACGAGCGCAAAATACGCGGTCTGGCCAGCACTTGTGCGAGCGCGCAGGCGACCAAGATCTGGCCCATCAAATCGGCGTTCGGCGCGAAACGCCAGACGAAGATCTGCGTCACCTTGGGAATGTCGACGAACGTGGTCAAGATCGTGCCTGTCCAGATCGTGGCCAAGAGCCCGCTGAACACGGCGCCCAGGCGGCGCCCATTGGGTGTGCGATGAATCAGCCAGCCGCTGCCGATACCGAGCAGCTGCCACGCCGCAAAGGGCATGAAATTCCGCTCGTAACGGCCTGGATTGTAGTGGTGCGGCGAGCGGATCCGAAACAGGATCTCCTGCGCCTCGGGCGAGGCTTTGGTGTGCGAGGCCGCGAGCAAGAGTGGCGAGAGCGCGACCGTCACCGCCACGAGCGGCACGAACTGCAGAATTAGCCGCTGCTTCAGATCCTTCCGGCCGAGCGACAAATGCGCGAGGCCAAAGATCGGAAACGCGAGCACCAAGTAATTGGCATGGAATGCGCCGCCCACAGCCAAGCAGACACCGGAATAGAGCCACCGTTCTTCGATGAAGAACAAGGTTCCCGCAACCGAGCCCAGCGCGCCTAGCGTGGACGGCTGCATAATGGTGTCGAACAGGTAGCTCGCACCCACGCTGGAAGTGCGAGTGATGAACAGCATCGAAAGCAAGATCAGAAACGCCGCCAGGCCGAGCGCCGCGCCCGCCACACGTGCCGCGATGCGGTACATGCACAGCGCGCCCACGAAGACCGCGATGAACTGTGCGATCGCGACCGCCCAGCCCTTCTTGTTCAGCTCGAGCAGCAGCGCGCCGAAGTAGATGAACACGCGGTGGTACTGCGTGGTGTGGTTGGTGAACCAATCCGCACGCAGCAAGCTCTTGTCGGTCAACGCCAGCGACTTCAGGAAATACACGACCTGATTGTCGAAGCCGTAGTTGAAGCCGTAGCTCAGCGCGAAGGCCAACGCGGCAAGCGCGACCACTCCGTATTCGAAGGCTCGCGGCAATCCGCGCTCGGAACGACTCATTGTGCGACCAACACCTGTACCGTGCATATTTGCGCTTGTCGGAGGGCCAATTTGGAGTGCGGCCCGGCTTGCGGCAGGGCTTATATCACGGCAAGAGGAGCCCTGGCGCCACGCGTGGCCGAGCAAAACGGCCATTGATCGTAGGGGACATTTGCTCGAGAGCCCGCGTAGACTCGAGCACCATGGGACGATTGATCGGGCTGGGGCTGCGTGGTGCGAGGCGTTGGGCAATCACGCTGGGAAGCTTGGCCGCGGCGCTCGGTGCCAGTGCCTGCTCGCCCGCGACGGATAGCAAGACGAGCCCCGGCGCTGCCGGCAGTGCGGCGATCACAGCGGGCAACGGGGGTGCGGCCGGCTCGGCCGTGGGCGCGGCCGGCAGCGGCGGGAATCAAGCCGCGGGCGGTGCGGGTACGGCAGGGTCCACGGGCACGGCAGGGGCTTCGCCCTTCGGCGGAGACACTGAGGTCGACGCCTGCATCACTTACCTGCAGGCTGCCTGTCAACGGCGATCGGAGTGCATGCAAAGCGACCCTAGCTCGTGCTTCGCGTCGAGCAGTGGCTGCCCCGACATGTACTTTTCGGAGGGCTCGCTGCGCACCGTTGCGGGCACCAAGGCCTGCGCGGAGACCTACAAGACCTTTCCCTGCGCACAACTGCTAGCGGGTGACATCCCGTCCTGTGTCACCGCCGGAACGCGTGCCGCGGGTCAAAGCTGCTCCTTCCCGTCGCAGTGCTCCTCGCTCAGCTGCACAATCGATAATGGCAGCAAGTGCGGGCTGTGCGCCATTGCTGGGCCCGCCGGAGCGGATTGCTCCGTGGCCGGCGTGGTCTGTAACGACGGCCTGCGCTGCAACGCCGCTCAGGTGTGCGAGGTGATCCCGCCTTCCACTCGGTATACTGCCAAAGAAGGCCAGCCCTGCACCATCGCCGACGGCTGCGCCGATACCAGCCTATTCTGCCAGACCAACGCGGCAACGCCGGTGTGCACCAAATACCCGACGCTTGGCATGTCATGTGCCGATTCGGGAACCTGCTTTGGCGAAAGCTACTGTCAGAATGGGCAGACCTGCGTCGCCCTGCCTGCTATCGGCGAGCCCTGCGCCGGCGTGGCCGGAACCTCAGGCAGCGGTTTGTGTGCGAAGAACGCGACCTGCGCGGCCACGGGGATGTGCGTTGCCAAGAGCTCGATCGGCGCGCCCTGCACGAGCAATGACCAATGCTCGATCGACCTTTCGTGTGTCTGCTCGGACACGACCTGCACTAGCCCAGTGTGCACTCAGCTGCGCTATTCGGGCCAAAGCTGCGGCACCCCGGGCCTGAGCTGTCACCCGAGCTTTACGTGCACGAACGGCGTTTGCCAGCCGATCACCTTGCACGGCGTGTTCGCGGCCTGCGGCAGCCAGTGAGGCCCCCAAACCGTGTCCCTATCTCGCCTCGGTTCCAAGCTCATGGTATCGAGCGGTAGTTCCGGCACAAATGAGCGATTCAAGCCCGACCCCCGAGCTCTCCATCGTTGCGCCGATGTACAACGAGGAGGGCAACATCGCTGCCTTCGTGGCCGCGGTCGAAAAGTCGGCTGCTAGCGTTGGCGTGCCGTTCGAAATCATCCTGGTCGACGACGGCAGCTCTGACGGCACGTGGTCGCAAATCGTCGAGCAGTCCAAGAGCCACCCGTGTTTGCGAGGCGCGCGGCTGGCGCGCAACTTCGGGCACCAGGGCGCGCTCATGGCCGGTCTGACCGAAGCGCGCGGCAAAGCCATCGTCAGTATGGATGGCGATCTGCAGCATCCTCCGGAGCTGATTCCCGAGCTGTTTGCGCGCTGGCGTGAAGGCTACAAAGTGGTTGCCACGGAGCGCGCCGATGCCGAGGACAGCTCGCTGTTCAAACGTGTCACCTCGCGCTGGTTCTATGGCGTGTTCTCGCGGTTGACCGGCGTTGCGATGGCGCCCGGCAATTCCGATTTTCGCCTGCTCGACGAAAGCGCGGTCAAAGCGCTGTGCGAGATGAACGACGTCGATTTGTTCATCCGCGGCTCGGTTACCTGGCTCGGCTTTCGTTCGGTCACACTGCCCTACCGCGCGGCCAAGCGCTTCAGCGGCACCACCAAGTACAGCTTGAAGAAGATGCTGCGCTTTGCGTCAGGCGCCATCCTGTCCTTTTCGCTCGCGCCGCTGCGGCTCGGCATCTGGATTGGCTTCATGACCAGCGGCTTTGCCGTCCTGGAATTCATCTACATTTTGGTGCAATACCGGCGCGGCGCGACGATCACCGGTTGGGCGTCGGTGATGACGTTCCTATCGTTGATGTTCGGCATCCTGTTCGTCTTGCTGGGCGTGATCGGCACGTACCTGGGCAAGATCTTCGAGCTACTGAAGAACCGCCCGCGGTTCCTGATCGGCGAACGCGCCGGCGACTGACCTCGCGACTTGCGCGAGCGCTGGGAACTTCTCGTGGCCTCGCGTGGGAGCCGATCCACGTCGGCCTTCCGACGTGGATCGAGGTTCTCGCGGGCACCCGTAGAGCCGCAGAAGCGCGTCCGATGTAAATTTTTGCATCTGGGGCGCGCGCGGAAAGGCGCCGACCCCCCAGATCGCGAGGGCGAGCGCGTCGCGACCCAAGATGTAGCTTCACTCCGACGCCGATGGCCTCAAGCGCGGTCTCGGTCGGCGACGCGGCCGACGTGCTCCGTGCTGCGTTCGGCGATCGCGCGGCGGCGTTCGCGTTGCTGCAATTCCTCGAGCAAGCGGCGATTGACGCTGAGCAGGTCGCCCAGGATCGCGAGCAGGAACGTCAGGAAGCCGACGATCAACAGCACCGCGGCCAAGATCAACGATTGCACGTGACCGTTGCTGCGGCCTTGCGCGACGTACCACACGAAACGTCCGCCAATCACGGTGCCAGCCAAGAGCGGGAACAGGCTGACCGACAAGAAGAAGCGCAGCGGCTGATAGACGATGAAGATGCGGAACATCGTCACGATCGAGCGCTTGATGTAGTTCGGAATGCTGCGCACGAGGCGCGAAGGCCTCAAATCTCCATTCACGCGAATGGGCACTGACACGACCGTCATGTTCTTTTGACCGGCCTGAATGATGGTCTCGAGCGTGTACGTGTAACCGTTGAACACGTTCAGCATCAGCGCGACGTCGCGCGAGATAGCGCGGAAGCCGCTGGGCGCGTCGGCTACGTCGGTGTCGCTGACGCGTCGCACGATCGAGCTGCCGAGGCGCTGCAGGACCTTTTTAATCGGCGAGAAGTGCTCGATGTTCTCGATTGGCCGCGCGCCGATCACGAAATCTGCCTCGCCGGCGAGGATCGGCCGCACCAGCTTCTCGATGTCTGCGCCGTTGTATTGGTTGTCCGCGTCGGTGTTGACGATGATGTCCGCGCCGCGCTCCAAGCACGACTCGAGGCCGAGCATGAAGGCCCGCGCCAAACCCTGGTTCTGCCGAAAGCCGACTACGTGGTGCACGCCGTTGGCGCGCGCGACTTCCACCGTTTTGTCGCGGCTGCCGTCATCGATGATCAAGACCTCGATGGTGTCGATGCCGGGAATGCTCTTCGGTAGATCGCCCAGGGCGATCGAGAGCGTTTCCGCTTCGTTGAGACAAGGGATCTGGATGATGAGCTTCATGGCAATGACTAGGGATAAGCCGTTTCGCGCGCATACTGGCCCGGCCGGGCCTCGAGCGCTAGCTCTGACAAAAACCGGGAAATCCGGCTCAATTCGTGAGCTCAGCGTCGCACGAGGCCGGCAGGGTGCCCCAGGGCGAGACGCTCATCGACGGCGTCGTCTCTCGGACTTCCAGCGCGCAACCGGCGTCCAGCATGTGATTGAGCTTCTGCGCGCCGTACGCTCTCGGATCTTTCACCAGGTAGGTGAGTGAGCCAGAGACACGCTTGGCTTCTTCGAACGGAGGCAGCCGATCGTTCCGCTGTAGCGCCTTGGGGTCGATGTAAATCGCGTAGATGGCCATCAGGTCCCGGGCGTAAGCGGGGCCGCCGGCACGCGCTCTGCGGATCACGATTGGAAGGTTACGCGCGTATGCGTCATTCGTGATCACCGACAGCTCGTGGCCCTGTGTGAAGGCGCGGGGGCCTTCTTCCTTTAGGTCCAGGTAGCTCGAAACACTGAGCGCCGCGCTGGCGATGAGCAGGAAGGTCGCGCCGTAGCGCTCGAGACGACCGAGCTGCTGCCCCACTCTGCCGTCGCCACGCTCTTGCCAAAGCTGCTGGACGACGAGAACCACGAATAGCGCCGTGACCAACTGCACGAAGGGCGCCGTCGGATCGAGGTAGCGGCTCATGAAGCGCTGCCACAGGAGCATGGGGCTCACGCTGCGCACGAGGAAGGTGAGGAAGAAAAAAAAGCTTCCGACCACGCAGAGCAGGCCGCGCACGCGGTAGTTTTTCGCGAAGCCGAGCAGACCTAGCCAGCACGGGAGGAACACGTAGAACGCCACCACCCAACCCTTGTCGATGTGCAAATAGCGGTCGAATAGCTTCCAAAACGTGGTGTCGGCGCGCCCGCCCTCGTCCGAATTGCCAATGTGGCTGGCGACCACGATCGACGCGCGGCTGTGATACGCCGTGAACATTCGGTAGGCGATCGTTTCGAGCACCAGACCCACGAGCAGAACGCCGAAGAACACGAACAGCGGCTTCAGCGCGGCCCTGAGCGGCACGCGCGCAGCCGAGCTCCGCGCCGCCAGCCAAATCGCGATCGCCATGCCCGGATAGAAGAAGACCATGGTCTCCTTGGCTAGGTAACCAACGAAGGCGACCAGCGCGCTACCAACTAGCCAGGCGGTGCGCGCCTTGCCCTGCGCGTCCGCGTAGCGCAGGTACAAGTAAGTCATGGCGATGCCGTATGTGCCGGTGAACAGATCGGGCAAGAGCTGCGAGCCGGCGGTCGCCATCAGGCTCGTGTAAATCAAGAGCAGCGCAGCCAGCACCCCGGCAAGCCGCCCCGACAGACGCTTGCCGCAAGCGTACACGAAGATCACTTGCACGACGCAGGCAGCGAGCGGCACGGCGTAGTAGGCGCGGATGCCGTGGCCGAGCAGCAACTGCGACACGTAGGCCGGCACCAACACGCCGAAGCGCGTCATGTGGTGGTTCCACTCGGCGTGTGCGAAGTCATGCTTGAAAAACCACTCGCGCACGAATTGCCATTTGGTCGCCGCGTCGCCGCCGGTGTTGACCGGCTCGAGCGTCTGGATGCGATGCGTGAGGCACAGCGTGGCTAGCGCGACCATGATCGCAATGTCATGGGCATTGCCGGTCAGCCAAGCCAATGCGGAGCGAACGCGGCTAGCGTTCGTCGCCGGCACAGCGAGCGGGCCAGACGACGCAAGGCGTTCGCTTTCAGGGGCCCCGCCCAGGCTGTCCGTATCCTGCATTGGCCGCGCTTTTAGCGCGTCGGCAGTAGTGTCGCAATGGTGCGCGCCGGGCCTGCGAACAACGCGAAAAGAGCGCGCAAGTGCGGTTGACGGTGCCATCGGCCCGTGACAGCTTCGCCCCGAATTGGAAGGCCAGTTGCAAGGCGATGAAGCGTCTCGTGCGGACGGCGCGAGGGGATTGCTTCGCTCGACCTGGGGCCGCATGAAGGGCGTCATCTCGACGCATCTCGGCATGCCCGCGCTGGCCTTTGCCGTCTGGTTCGGGCTGGCGTTGGCGACGCTGCTTTGGATGTGGGGTTCGAACCCGCTGGTGTTTCCGTCTCCGGACGAGGCAGTGGTTCGCTACGCCGCGCAGGTGATCTCCGAGCACGGCAGCCCGGTCTTGAACGTGCCCTTCCCGGATCCGGAAGACATGGCTCACCCGCGCAGCTGGGTCACGCTGGGCGACAAAGTCGTGCCGACGTACGCGCCGGTTTCGCTTTACTTGTTCGGCTATTTGCTGCGGCTC
>DATCFJ010000697.1:0-17598 GCA_036509605.1 Polyangiaceae bacterium
TTGACGTTGTCGGCGACGACGATGGCGCCGGGGCGGAGCCAGCGTTCGCGCAAGATGGTCTCGATGTCGGGGAGGTACGCTTCCTTGGCGTGATCGATGAATGCGAAGTCGAGCTTACTGGGAGCGAAGCCCAGGGTGTCCTTGAGCTTGGCGATGGTCTTGCCGCCGTCGCCGAGCGTCCCAAGGACGATGGTCACGCGCTGGGCGACGCCGGCGTGCTCGAGGATGTTGCGTGCGATCGCGGCGTTGGCCGCGTTGAACTCGATCGACACGAGGTGGGCATCCGCAGGCGCGGCCCGGACGGTGCGCGGGGCCGAGTACCCGCAGTAGGTGCCGAGCTCCAAGGGCAGCTTCGGCTGCGCGCGCACGATCGCCGCATCCAAAATGGCGCCTTTCTCGTCGCCGACGTTGATCAGGAAGCTCTTCGTCGAGTGGCGCTTTGTTCCGTGGTCGCCGGTACTTGCCCGGGCTGTTCTGGCAGCCGTGGGAGCTAGTTGCCGTCGTCAACCTGACCGCCCACAGTGTTGTGGTCCGCAGCAAAATTGAACGCGCGCGTTGCCCCGAGCAGGCGTGCGCGGCGTTGCTGTCCGTTCGTATTGACGGCCATGACTACGCCGAAATAGCCGTCGAGAAGGTGATAGGCCGAGCGATCAGCTGGCCCGTAGCGGTCGTCGAAGCGCGAGCGAAAGCGTGAACGCCAATCGCGGAGCCGAAACGGCGCAAGCTCCGGATCGTCCCAACGCACCAGGCTCCGGTAGCCCTCCTCGCCTTCGAAGCCGCTGACCTGCACCAGCCCCCTGCGCAGCGCAAACAGCTCTCCCGTCGCATAGGATTCGTACTTCACGAGGTCGAACAGTGGCGAGCCTTGGACCACACCCGCCACGGATACAGGATCGATCAGCAGAAGCCGCGGGCCAAGCGCGGACGCCTCGCGTCGGAACAGCACGTTCTCGAGAAAGAAGTCGCCATGCAGCCTAACTTGCGGCGTCGCATCCAGCGCGCGCAGGGTCTCGGTACGGCAAAAAGCGCGCGCCAAGGCTGCGCGCGTACCCAAGCGCCGCCCGCCGTCGAGCTCAATGGTCTCGGCGCGAATCAAACGCTCGAGGGGCGGCTCTTCCTCCAGTAGCTTCAAGGCGTGCTCAATGGCGGACACGACGTGTGCTGACAGCAAGGGCCCGTCGCTCGTGACCGGCGCGTGTACTTGCTCGAAGAGTACATCGGCGAGCTGGTCCTGAAACTCGTCGACCTGCGGCTGCGTTAGCGCACAGGCTCGTGCCAGCTGCCCCGCATCGACATGGTCGGGGTAAAACGGGGCCTCGTAGCCGACGTGAGGCGGTTCGAAGCCTTCATCGTCCCAGCGCGCGAGAAGCGCTGGAAAGGCTCCGCGAGCGCCATCCGGCAGCGTCTCTAAATATTGGATCTCCAGCCGCAGCGCGGCGACTCCCCATGGTCCCTGCGGCGCGTCGGCCCGGGTGCTCTTGCGGACACGAAGTGAGCCGTCAGCTCGCTCGATGACCTCGATGCGATCCCAATAGCCCTCCTTCAGCGTGCGCACGACGCGCGCGTCATCGCTCGCTGCCGCGGCCGCCTTTGCGTCAATCATGACTTGACGCGCTCGGGCTGGGCGAGAGTACCCTCGGGCCATGGGCGAAGTGCCGCACGTGATCCGCAACGCAGCCGGGGAACGCCTCGACTTCGCCTACCATCCTGGTGCCGAGCCGAGCGGTCCGGTGATCGTGATTGGCCACGGCGTGACCGGCCACAAAGATCGACCGTTTCTGGTCGCGCTCGCCGAGGGTTTGGGCCGCGCGGGAATTGCCGCGTTGCGCGTGTCTTTTTCGGGCAACGGCGCGTCCGAAGGCCGGTTCCAAGATTCGAACATCTCCAAGGAGGTCACAGACCTCAGCGCGGTCCTCGACGCGCTCCCGGGACGCACGCTCGGCTATGCCGGCCACAGCATGGGCGGCGCCGTGGGCGTGCTCCGAGCCAGCAAGGACCCACGAATTCGGCTCTTGGTTTCGCTCTCGGCCGTGGTCCATACCCAGCGCTTCGCCGAGCAAACATTTGGGCACTTGAAGCCAGGCAGCGGGCTGATGCTCGACAAGCCCGGTTGCGTGCTGTCGCAAACCTACCTTGACGACATGCGTGCGATCGGCTCCGTCATTGAACAGGTACCGAACGTCACGGTGCCCTGGTTGTTCGTCCACGGCGGGCGCGACGATCTGGTCCCCATCGATCATACTTTGGATGCTTTTGCTCATGCGCGCGCGCCGAAAGAGCTGGTCGTGCTCGACGAAGCAGACCACGTGTTCGAGCCTGGGCTCACCGCTCGCATGGCCTTCGCTGTCACCAGCTGGTGCCACCTGCAGGTCGCCGTCTAGCCCAGCTGTGCGAACACCTCGCGGTAGAAGTCGGGATGGCTACCCCAGGTTTGCCCGGTGATGATGCGGCCGTCTCGAACGCACTCACGATTCACCCAAGCTCCGCCGCAGCTCTCGAGCTCGAAGCGCACGTTTTCGTAGCAGGTGAGCTTGAGCCCACGACCAATGCCGGCAGCGAGCAGAATCTGAATGCCGTGGCAGATCGCCAGCAGCCACTTCTCTCGCTGATGGAAGCTTCGCACGAGCTCGATCAGCTTCTGGTTGTGTCGCAAAAACTCGGGCGCACGGCCGCCGATCAGCAGCACGGCCGCATAGTCGTCGACGTTCACGTCGTCGAAGGTAATGTCGCTTTGCACGAGATACCCGGGCTTCTCGATGTATGTGTTCCATCCGGGATAGAAATCGTGAATCACGGCGTTTAGCAGCTTCTTCTGCGTCGCCGCCACGACCGGTTCGTAGCCCGCTTCCGCGAAGCGATGCTTGGCGTACAAGATCTCGTACGACTCGCCCGCATCGTCCGTGACGATCAAAATCTTTTTCGCGCTCATCTTGTTGCGAAAACCAATACCGCGACTCCGTGATGATGTCGACTGCGCCGGCGAGCCGATTGCGGGCATCGTCGAGGCCGCCCTAACTAGCGGGTAAGGTAAGAGATATTGCGCGCAGGAGGCCGCTTGCCGACCCGAGGACGGTGTCTTGGCTACAGCACGGGCCCGCGCGTAAGGTCCCTACGCCGGCACTCTTTTGCGTCGTTCGGACGATCAGCTACACTTCCGCGGTGCGCGTCGGGGCCGTACTCACTCTCCCGCTCCTTCTTCAGGCCGTGGCGTGTGGTGGCGTGGTGGCGCGCACGGACGCGGGCGGCGCGGGTGCAGGCGCAGGCCGTGCGGACACCGGCGGCGTCGACGCGGGCCGCGCGTCGACCGCTACGGCGGGCACGTGCGCCGAGCCCGCATTCGTAGTGCCGGACGCCGGCGTCTTCCACGCGCCGCCAATCGACGCGCTCGGGACGTACCAGGTGACGTTTCATAATCGCTGCGCGCAAACGGTATGGCCGGCGTGGGCATCGACGGGTGGTCTCGACGCTAGCGTCGTCGACACACAAGTGTGGCTCCCGATGGCCCCGACGAGCGATCGAACCGTCACCGTCTACGGCGGAGTACGCGAGGTCGCGTTTTGGGGCCGCACGGGCTGCAACTTCGATCAGACGGGCAGCGGGACTTGTCAGACGGGCGAGTGCGGCGGCTTTATCTGTGGCAGGCCGGGCAGCGCCGAACCGAACCGCCTGGTCGCACTGAGCACGACTATCTTCCTGCTCGAGCAAGGCTTTTCTGGTGGGTACAACTTGGGTCTGCGCGTCGAGGGGCCGACGTGCGGCGACCACGAATGCGTCGCAGACCTCCGCACTTGCCCAGCTGCTTCCGCCGCGAGCGACGCTTGCGGACAGACGATCGCGTGCAGCGACATCTGCGGCGGCTCGAGTTCGGACTGTTGCCCCCGGCCCGGATCTGGATGCAGCGAGGGACCGTCGGCAAGCGGTGCACCGGACGTCGGCGATCTCGTCGTCACGTTCTGCCCTTAACGTCCAGGCGCGCAAATTTTTCGTCGGCCGCGACGAGCGCGATATCGTCGTCCCGAGATCGGCAGAGCGAATCGGTGTTGGCGTCACCGCTGTCCCAGCGCAGCCCGCCGTCGCATTGCAGCCAGCGTGCGCCGGATGGTTTCCTCTACCTGCTCTTGCCTGATCGAGCCCAGGAACGCGCCGTATTCGTCAAGCCGCGCTCGGACCGCTTGGCCTGCCTCAGAATCGTCCTCGACCAGGGCTGCGTCGCGATCGCTCAGATCGAAATTGATTAACCCGCGGCAACGGGCTGCGCCGCACAGGCACGGGTCGCGGCCCGGCTCGTTCTGGGTCACCCAGCCGTAGAAAATCGTGACTTCTTCGCCGGGCGCGATGCCTCGGGTGCACTGGATCCGGCCCTCGCCATCGGAGTAGATAGCCGCGTTCGGATTGCAGCTGTGATTGCACAGCCAGCCGCCTGGCACACTGGTGTCGGGAACGATCACGGTCCATTGCTCGGAGAGCAACGTCAGCTTGCTCTCCGCGGCGAGCGTCGCCTCCGGATCTTCCACATCGAGGCGGCGCTGTTTGGGCGCGTAGGGCACGATCACCTCGCCCGGCTTGAAGCGGCGCTTGGCGAACACGACGCGGCCCGCGATGCTCTGTTCGCGAAACGCCACGGGCGCGAGGCTAAACTTGACCTTGTGAGGCTTGGACATTGGTCAGCCGATGTGGCGAAGCATTCGCTGCGCGACGTCGATCAGTGCAAACGCAATGCTCAGTTTTTCTGTCGGCGTTTCGCAGCCCGCTTCGGACATGACGCAAAGGATACCATGGCTCGCACGCGGGGCGAGCCTCGCGGCAGGACACGAACGTTGGCACCAAGCGCGGGACGAGCCGCTCGCCAGTGGGCTACGTAGCAGGGCGGCTGCCGTTGCACGGTAACGCCTACGAGATTTTGGCGCGAAGTGAGAGCGGGAGTCCGAACTCTTGCTCACCAATGCCCCGAGCGGTGTTTAATGAGCAGCATGCGTGTTAGTCGATTCTGGATAGCGCCGCTGGTGCTCGGTTTTTTGGGGTGCCGCGCCCGAGGGAGCTCTGCTCCCGTGTCTATCGCGAGCAGCCACGCGACCGACAGGACCATGGCATTGTCGAGCGCGGCGCCCCCACGAGCTTCAGCTTCGGCCGTCCCTAGTCCAGCGGCGCTGGCGCGCTACCAGGCGGAGCTCGAGCGCGGCGTCCAGGCAACGAAGGACGGCGACTATGCCGCGGCCGACAGCGCATTCGGGGAGGCACTCAAGGTGCGACACCAGGACGAGCTCGTACTGGCCGAGCGTATGCACGAACGTATGTTGGCGGGCCGTAACGCCGAGGCGCGCAGAGACGCGCGCGGGGCTTGGTCGGCGGACCTCACCATTCACGCGCGCATCTATTTCGACTTGGGCGTGCTCGCTGAGCGTCGCAAGGATGAGCTCGAAGCGCGTGACTATTTTACGAAGAGCCGCAACGTGCTGCCGACGCCGGAGGCGATGAGCAAGCTCGCCGGCAGGATGCAGTGCCCGGGCGAAATCACACGCATCGAAGATTGGCGACTCAAGGAGTTTCCCAACTGGGTCGCGGCCTTCAGAGGTCTGTCGTCGCGGGAAACCAACGCCAGTACGAGCAGTGGCCTTGCCGAGCAGGGAGCCAAGTCGCGACTGAGCGTGGCGCCGAACCCGCCTGGTTTCACACTGCAGAGCGACGCTTCCGACGTCATGTACGACCCTCCGGTGTGGCACTACGCGCTGCAGGCCGCTGATGGGAGCCTCGCCGTACTCGGCGATCTCGACTACGGCCAAGAATTAGCCGGGTGCGGTGGGGGACCAAGCGTGACCACCCGCGTGCGAGAAGGAGTGCTCTGGGTCACCAGCGAAACCGAAGACTACGCGAGCGAGCTAGACGAGGAAGGCGCCAAGAAGAGGTGCCGACTGACCGCTTGGCGTCGCAACGATTTTTTCGTCGCTCAAAAGGCTAAGCGCATTCTGATGCGCATCCGCCAAGAGGATACGGACTTGTCAGCGAAGACTCGCTTCCAATACTCACTAGCAAAGAACGCCCTCACACTGCGCGGCAACGGCTGCAACTGGACGATACCGCTCGAGCCTGATGCCGAGCCCGAGCCCGAGCCCGCGCACGACGCGGAGTGATTCGCGGGCAATGAGTACCGGGACGCTCGTATCGGAGTGGGCACCGGGCGGCGGTCGTTCGACCTGCTCACGCTTGGCGCAGGTGCCACGCCTTGGGCTGTAAGAAGGCGCGAATACCGAGCGTCGACAGCGTCGAGCCGACGCCTGAGTGGCCGCGACCTGTCCAGGGCAGGCCGGGAGAGACGCGGTCGCAGCAGTTCCAGTAGGCCGTGCCGACGCGCAGCTGTCGCAGCAGCCCCTGGGCGCGCTCGCGGTTCTTCGTGTAGACGGCCGCGGTGAGACCGTACTCGGTGTCGTTCATCAGCCGCACGGCTTCGTCGTCCGAGGAGACCGTTTGGATGCCGATGACGGGGCCAAAGCTCTCGTCACGCATCAGGGCCATGTCGGACGTGACGCCGGTGACGACGGTCGGCTGGAACCAGCCGGGGCGCGTCTCGTCGCGCTGGCCGCCTACGAGCACCTTGGCGCCCTTGGCGACGGCGTCCGCCACCTGCGCTTCGAGCACCTCGAGCTGTTGCCGGCGCGCGAGCGGTCCGATGTACGTCTTCGGGTCCAGCGGATCGCCTGAAATGAAGCCGCGCACCGTCTCGAGGAAGGCGTCGATGAACGGGCGCGCGACCTGCTCGTGGACGTAGATGCGTTCCACGGAGCAGCAGCTCTGGCCTGCGTTGTACATGGCGCCGTCGGCGAGCGACGCCGCTGCAGCGACGACGTCGACGTCGTCGGCGACGTAAGCCGGATCTTTGCCGCCGAGCTCGAGCTGCAGCTTCATCATGCGCCCAGCCGTCGCCTCGGCGATCTTCTTGCCCGTGCCGTAGCTGCCGGTGAAGAACAGGCCGTCGAGGGGCTGCGCGAGCAGCGCTTCCCCGACGGCAGCGCCACCCACCAGCACCTGGAACACGTCGCGCGGTACGCCGGCCTGGTGCCACAGCTCGCCGAGCGCGAGGCCCGTGCGCGTCGTCAGCTCCGACGGCTTGTAAAGAACCGCGTTGCCCGTGAGCAGCGCGGGCACGAACACATTCGAGCCGACGAAGTAGGGGTAGTTCCAGGCCGAGATGTTGGCGACGACGCCCAGCGGCTCCCAACCGATGCGTTCCTCGGTGGCACCGCCCGCTTGCACGACTTCGTCCTCCATAGCGCGCGCGGCATTGGTGAGGAAGAAGTCAACGCGGCCCGTCAGGGCGTTGAGCTCGTTGCGGGCCTGCTGCAGTGGCTTACCCATCTCTTCAGTGAGCGTGCGAGCCAGCCGCTCCTTGTTCTCGGCGACGAGGGCGTTCCAAGTCGCGACGGCGCGCTTTCGCGTCTCGAAGGGCGTCGCCCACCAGCCGGGCTGCGCGCTGCGTGCGGCGGCGAACTTCTGCGCGACGGACGCGGCAGTGTCTTCGGGGACGTCAGCGATGACTTCGGTCGTGGCGGGATTCACAATCTTCATGGGGTCTTTCCGGAGGGTGCGGGCGCGCCCGCGTCGACGGCGGCGAGGAACGCATCGAGCAGCGGGCGCGGGCTCAGCAGGCCGGCGCCCCCCGCGCCGCCCGCGCCAAAGATGAACTCGGGATGCCATTGCACGCCATACGCAAACGCGCCCGTGCCGTCGTCGAGCCGCACGGCCTCGACGACGCCGTCGGGCACAGAGCGCGCCTCGACGGTAAGCCCGCGCCCGATGCGGTTGAGCCCCTGATGGTGGACGCTGTTGACGAACGGCGGCGATGCCGCGCCCGCGTACCAGCGCGCCAGCGCTGATCCGGGCTCGATGGCTAGCTCGTGCGCGTGCTGATCGTAGATCTCCCAGCTGCGGTGGACGCGCTGCCCGGGATGAAGCGTCTCTATGTCCTGGAACAGCGTGCCACCCAGGGTGACGTTGAGGACCTGCGCGCCGCGGCACACACCGAGCAGCGGCTTCTTCCGCGCGAGAAAAGCGCGCACGAGCTGCATCTCGTATTGGTCGCGCGCGGCGTCGCCCGACCACTCGGGACGCACGGGCTCCTCACCGTAATGCTGCGGCGCCATGTCAGAGCCGCCCTGCAACACCAGACCGTCGACGCTGTCGACGAGATCCTCGAGCGTGACGCTGCCTGCGGGGCGCGGCAACACGACCGGCAGCGCGCCCCCCGACATGATCCACGACAGCATCGATTCTTCGGCGTACAGCAGAGTCTTGCCCTTGAAGATGGCCCGCTCCGGATCCGCGTGAAAGAAGCACGCTGACACGCCGATGCGCGGCTTACTGGAAGCCCGCTGCGCCGCGCTCATCCCAGCGCTTCCTCGAACAGCTGGCGGAAGTCCTGGGCCGTCACCGGCTGACGCGGCCCGAAGGTGTGGCAGACGTCGGCCAACGCGTTCTCCACGAGCGCGGGCACTTGCGCGTCGGTGACGCCCACCGCGCGCAGCGAGCGCGGAATGCCGATCTGGCTGCGGAAGGTGTCGAGCCAGGCGATGAAGCCATCGGCCGTGGCGTCTTTGGCACCCACGGTGGCCGCCATCGTCGCCATCTTCGCGGCGCTCACCGGCTGGTTGAAGCGCATGCCGACGACGATCATGATGCCGTTGGCGAGCCCATGGTGCAGGTCCGCTACTGTCGAGAGCGAGTGCGCGCACGAGTGTACGACCCCTAGATCCTTCTGGAAGGCCACGGCGCCCATCATGGCGGCGCACAGCATCTCGCCGCGCGCCTCGACGTGCGCGGGATCGCCCAATGCAGCCGCGTCGCCGGCCTCTACGCGCTCGGCGAAGGCGAAGGCGCGGGGCAGCGAGCGCGCAATGAGGCGCAGCCCCTCGAGCGCGATGCCGTCGCACATCGGGTGGAACATCGGGTGCAGGTAGCTCTCGACGCAATGGGTCAGGGCGTCCATACCGGTGGCTGCCGTCACCTTGGCGGGTAGCGAGAGGCTAAGCTCGGGATCGAGGAAGACTCGCTTGGCGAGCAGCTTGGCCGAGAAGATGATCTTCTTCTGGTGGGTGACGTCGTCGGAGACGACCGCGCTGCGTCCGACCTCGCTACCGGTGCCCGCCGTCGTCGGCACCGTGAAGATGGGCGGCACGTCGAGATCGATGGGGCGCGGCTCGGGCAGGAACGCGTCGTACTCGAGCAGCTTGCCGGGGTGCTTGGCCAGTACGGCGACGCACTTGGCGACGTCGAGCGCCGCGCCGCCACCAATGGCGACGATGCCGTCCGCGGCGTGCGCCTTGTACGCCGCGGCCCCTGCCTCGGCCTGCGAAGCCGTGGGGTTGCCCCAGATGCCGCCGAAGACCTGCACCGCAAGACCCGCGTCGGCCAGAGCGCGCGTCGGCCCCGTCACGGGAGGCAGGTTCACGATGCCCCTGTCGGTGACGATGAGTGGCCGCGCGACGCCAAACTCGCGCAGCGTGTCCGCGAGCAGGGCGACCGCGCCGGGGCCGTACTTGATGGGCGTGGGGAAGTTGAACTGAACGACCGACAAGGGGACTCCGGTTTTTCGGGTGAGGGTGAGTTAGATGATCTCGAAGTAGCGTTCCATCTCCCAAGACGTCACGGCCGTCTGAGATTGGCGCCACTCCCACAGGCGACTGGCCGCGAAGTGCTCGACGAAGGGCGCGCCGAAGATCTCGCGCGCCGCCGCGGACGCCGCGAAGCGCGTGGCCGCTTCGTATAGGTTCGCGGGCAGCTTGACGGACGCGTCGTCGGCATAGCCGTTGCCGGCAACTGGGCCCGCGGGCAGCTCCAGCTGATGTTCGATGCCGTACAGGCCACTGCCGACCGCCGCCGCGAGCGCCAGGTACGGGTTGACGTCCGAGCCCGAGACGCGCGTCTCGAGGCGGGTCGACTTCGCGCCCGCTGGGATCACGCGGAACGCCGTGGTGCGGTTGTCGACGCCCCAGTTGGAGCGCGTGGGCGCCCAGGCGCCCTCGACGAGGCGTTTGTAGCTGTTCACCGTGGGCGCGAACAGGGGCAAGAGCTCAGGCAAGAGGCGCACCTGACCGGCCAGGTAGTGGCGGAAAAGCGCGCTCATCTTGTGCGGATCCGCGGCGTCGTAGAACGCGTTCTCACCGGCGTCGTTCCACAGCGACTGGTGGATGTGGCCCGAGCAACCGGGCAGCTTCTCGTGCCACTTCGCCATGAAGCTGGGCATGATCCCGAAGCGCTGGCCGATCTCCTTGGCTGACGTCTTGAAGAGCACGGCGCGGTCACCCGCTTCGAGCGCATCCCCATATTGCAGCGCCGCCTCGTACACGCCGGGGCCAGTCTCCGTGTGCAGCCCCTCGATCTGAACGCGGAAGGCGGCCAGCTCGTCCATGAGCGCATTCATGAAGGGGCGGTTCTGCCCGGCACGCAAGATCGAGTAGCCGAACATGCCCGGCGTGAGCGGCTCGGGCCGCATATAGCCCTTGTCGCGCCACGATTGCGAAGTCTCGCGGAAGTTGAACCACTCGAACTCCATGCCGCAGGCCGCGCGCAGCCCCCTGCCCTGGGCGCGCGCCAAGACCGATTTGAGCAGCTGGCGCGGGCAGATCGAAAGCGGCGTCGCGCCGTCACCCTCGACGAAGTCGCCCAGGAAGAAGGCGACGCCGCCGTCCCAAGGGACGCGGCGGTAGGTCGACAGATCCAGCCGGACGAGCGCATCCGGGTAGCCCGTGTGCCAGCCGGTGTAGCGCACGTCGTCGTAGCAGGCGTCGGCCGAGTCCCAGCCGAGCACGACATTGCAGAAGCCGAGGTTGCCCTTCGCCACCGAGAAGAATTTCTCCTTGGCCAGGTACTTGCCGCGCAAGATGCCGTCGATGTCCGTGACGGCGACCTTCACCTTGCCGTGCCCGTCGCCGCGAACCTCCTCGAGGACCTCCGCGGGAGACTTCGCCAGTGCGCCGCCTTCGGTCTGCATCACTCGAGCGAAGCACGCCAGCATCGGAAAGCCAAGCGACAATCCAGCGGCCCCGCCGAGCGCAAGTGCAGCTCCCTTGGAACGATGTCATCGGGCCGCGCGCATCGTCGGCTGAGGCTTTGCGTGTTTGTTCCAGACGAAGTGCGCACCACCCTGGTAGCTCCCGTTGTCACCCGCAGGAGCAATGAGCGAACAGCAGCCAAACCTTGGGCCACCTGTAGGGCAGCGCCCGCTCGCAGTTTGGCTTGTCGTGCTGAGAGTCGTGTTGTCGGTGGGCGTGCTCATCGCGCTGCCTTTCTCCAACATGCAGTGGGGGGCGAGCTATCCCGGCGGAGGCCCCGATGCGCTGGCGTTCATCGGGATCTTCGCGGGCATTGGCTTGCTGGCAGCGCTCCTGTTCGTGGCCGTGGGGTCCCTCGCTCAGTTCCTGCTTCGCAAGCGCTCGCCGCGCTACACCGTGCTCGTTGACGTCGGGCTATGCCTTGCGTTCGTCGGAGCGCTTACCTACGCGGGAGTGACGGCCCGTTACACCGACACGGAGGCCACCCCCCCGAACGAGGCCCTCGACAAGCACTGACCGACCACTAGCAAACGCGCGCGGAATGCGGAACATCTGCCGGCGGGACATCCGAAACGCGAGCTCGCGTCTTCGATCGCCCCTTTTGCGACACACTCCCCCAGGCGTTGCATTCTTCGAGCAATCGTCACGGCGCGCGGCCGACTTTGGGATGGGCGGCGGCTCGTCGCCGCTCGAATCGCGGCACACCAAGAGGGGGATTGTATGATGGGGACTCGCAGTTACGATTTGCTCGCCGCTGTTAGCGGCTTTGCACTCTTCGCCTGGCTCTTGCCGGCTTGCGGCGGCGGCGGCGCCAACGACACCACAACCAGCAGCAGCCAGCAGCTTTACCGGTCGAACTGCGCGCAGTGCCACGGCGCCACTGCGGCCGGTGACGTCGGGCCGAACATCAGCGGCTCGACGCGCGCGGGCATCGGCGGGTGGACTCGAGAGCAGTTCTTCAACGCCGTGCGTGGCGGGGTCGATGACGAAGGCCAGCAGCTGTGCGCGCAAATGCCGCACTTTTCAGAAAGTGCACTGAGCAACGAACAGCTCGCGAGCATTCACGACTACCTTCTGACGGTAGTGAATGATCATGAGCTCAAGGCGAGTGGTTGCCGCTGAAGCCCCGGAGCGTCAGAGACCGATAGAGCCAGCTCGCTTGCGTTCCGCTCAGAAGAGGACTTGGAGGCGCAGGCGAGCGCTCACGAGCTTGTTGCTGAAGGGGAGGGTCATTACGTACGTGGCGTCGGAGTCAGCCTTGGCGTAGCCCACGACGAGCTTGACCAGGACGGTGTTCTCCCAAAAATATTGGAGCGCACCGAACGTTTGCAGGTGTGAGAACTCGCCGAAGCGACCGTTTTGGATGTGCTGATCGGTGAGGTGCACATAGTTCGCGCCGAAGCCAACAAGGAAGTCGGGGACCGGCTGCGCATTGAGGAACCCGCCGTAGCTCAATGTGGTGTTACTGCTTCCGAGGACTTGATCACCGGTGGGGCCCCACGAATCAACGAGCGCGTAGCCTACGTTGGCGCCGAACTCGACGTACGGGTCGATGACGAACTGTGCGCTGCCCGCGCCGCCGCGTTTCTCGTTCTTGGTTAGGAATCCGGTGCCGACCTTCGGAATATTCGGGTCCTTCTGAAGCAGGTACTCGCCAGCGGCCCTGAGCTTGAGCCAGCCAAAATCCACGATGGCTGCCGGGCGCACGCCGACAGAGTTGAAGGGGCCTGAGTTGCCGACTTGGCCGAGCAGCTCGAAGCGCAGGTAGTCGGTCGGATACGCATGCACCGCAAAGTTGCTGGCCTCATCGGGGCGGTAATACAGGAAGCCTGCGTTGTATAACGCCGGAGGATTGTTGTACGAAGGGCTGAATGCCCCTTTGCGTTCGTCCGTGTTGATGTCGAGACCCATGCCGAGGTGATAAACCTCGAAGCCTTCGAAGCGTCCAACGGTGAGATCGTAGCTCTGCCACTTGCCGAGGCGGATCCACAGATCATCGACGTCCGGATTCGCTGAAGGGGTGGTTTGCGTCTTGTTGGCAACGAGCTCGGCTTGAACTTGCGCGAACCAGTCCCCTTTGCTGTACGTCGGCGTCACGCGCAACACCGCGCGACCTTGCGCAGTGATATCCCTGCGGTTCGGGTTGGACTCGATGCCGTCGGTCAAGCTCCGATAGTTCGTATCTAGCCAGGCGTAGCCAGACACGCCGATCGTCGTGCGCGGTAGGTACGGCCACTGCAAGCCTAGTGAGCTGAGCCACAAGGAGCCACCGTGCAGGGCTCGGACCTGCGGGTAGGCAGAGGGTGGCAAGCGTTCGACCAAACCGATGGCTGCCGGCTCGGGTTCCGCGGTCGTCGCCGACGGCGCCTGAGTGGGCGGTGGTTCGCTCTGGCCCGCAGGGTTCGGCCGCTCGTGCGACTTCGGCGCGTCTTCGTCCGCGTCGTCGTCCGGGGCGACGCCGGGTTTGGCGTCATCACTCGCCGCTCGGGCGGGGCGGGGCGCGGCTGCAAAAACGAGCGCAACGGCTGCTGCACCCGCCCAGCGCAGTCGACACAAAGCATGGAATGAACCGGAAAACGATCGAAGGGTCATGATCTTACGAGCTCGTGGCGAGGAAAAGCGAAGTTCACTTCACCGTGAACGTGTCCATCAGCGTTAGCTTATCCGAGCTCGGCCCGACCATCACCTGCACGGGCCCCGTTTGGATGTCCCACTTGCTGTTGGTCGCGTCCCAGTACTTCAGATCTTTGACGCGCAGTGGTATCGTCACGCGTTTGGCGCTGCCGTTGGCGGGGTTTGCCGGATCGGGAGCGAGCAACGACACGCGAGTGAAGCCCTTGAGCTCCTTGAGTGGGCGGCGCACCGCGCCCGCGCTCGGATAACCAACGAATAGGAACACGACTTCGTCACCCGCTTTCGTGCCCGTGTTGGCAACGTCGACGGTTACGTTCACCACGCCGTCTTTCGGTACGTCCGAGCAAGGAACCTGCAAATTCGAGTAGCTGAAGGTCGTATAACTGAGGCCGGCACCGAACGGGAAGAGCGGCTTCGCGGTGGCACCCGGTCGATCGAACCAGCGGTAGCCGAGATAGTAACCCATGGCAGTAGTGCCGCTGCTGTTCGCGAACTCCGGTTCATCCGCCCAGGCAGCGGGCCAGCTCAGCGGCAGCTTACCGCTGAAATTGGCGTCGCCCAGGAGCAGGTTGCCGAGTGCCTTGCCGCCCGTCATGCCCGGATACCAGGCCATGACCACAGCCGGCACACTCGAGAGCCACGGCATGTCGATCACGCTGCCGCCCTCCAGCACGACGACCGTTGGCTTCTTCAGCGCGGCGACCGCGGTAATGAGTGCGTTCTGTACGGCCGAGCCCTTCGCGTCGAGCGCGAACGAGCTGCGATCGCCGGCGTTCGTGTACTCCTCGCCTTCGTCGAATGGCGTCAGGCCAGCCACCACCACCACGAAGTCGGCGTTGGCTGCGTCGGTCGCAGAGTTGCCGCGGGTGACGGTAATGCCAGCGCCAGCCGCCGCCTGAATGCCCGCGAACGGTCCGAAGCTCTTCGCCGGATCGGCGAAGACGCGGCTCGAACCGAGATCCCCCGTACGCACGTTGGTCGAAAAGTCGATGCTATTGCCGCCATCTTGGGCTTTGACGCTGAGCATTCCGACGCTGACGTTAGCCCCAATGACCGCGATGCTATGCACTGTGGCCTTGTTGATCGGCAGCACGTTGCCGTCGTTCTTGAGGAGCACCATCGACTCTTTCGCCGCCTGCGTCGCGAGATCGATGTGCGCTTGGTTGCCTTCAACACTCGAGGTGCCCGTGTTGAAGGTCGTGCTGGGCGTTTTGAGCCCTACTGGCCCGCTGAGCTTGTCCACCTTGAAGCGCATCTTCTGCTCGAGGATGCGCTCGGTGCTGGTGGCGAGCTGAGCACCGGTGAGCTGTCCGCCGTTCACCAGCGTGGCCAGCGTTGAGTAGTTGTAGGACCAAGGCAATTCCATATCCAGCCCGGCGTTGACCGCATCCGTTGCGGTGCCTTGCAGGATGTTGCTCGCGGGCAGGGGCACCATGTTGCCGTTGGGCGCCGCCCACCAATCGGTCAGGGCTAAGCCCTGAAACCCCATGTCCGTGCGCAAGAGATCGGTCAAGAGGTGCTTGCTGACCGTCGAATAAACGCCGTTGACCTTGTTGTAGGCGGCCATGATCGCCGACACGCCACCTTCTTTGACGATCATCTCGAAGTGGCGCGCGTACATTTCGCGTAGCGTTTGCTCATCCATCGTGGCGTTCGCAGTTTCGCGACCGTTCTCGATGTTGTTGGCAGCGTAGTGCTTGGCGCACGCCGCGACGTACTCCTGCACGCCGACCACGAACGCGCTCCCCAGGCGCCCCAGCAAGAACGGGTCCTCGCCGTAGGTTTCTTGAGCGCGGCCCCAACCCGGATGGCGAAGGATGTTCACCGTGGGGGCTAGGATCATCGTGTTCCCCGAGACCAAGGTCTCGTCGCCGATAGCTTCCCCGATGTGATACTCGAGGTCAGTGTCGAACGCGGCTCCGCGGGCAATAGCGACTGGGAAGGCCGTGCTGTAGTCTGCCTTGCCGTCGCCGTTGGCGTTCAAGTTCACGCCGCGCGGTCCGTCGCGGAAGTAGAAGGCCTTGATGCCCTTGGAGGTGTTGTCCTCTTGCTGAAAGACGTTGTAGTTGGCCGTGCCGGACTGCGGCAGACCGCGCATCTGCTGTGCGCGCTCTTCAACGCTGAGCGAATTGGCCAGATCCGTGGCCGCTTTTCGAACCGCTGGGTCCGCCGTGTACCCTTGGGTGTAGGGCAAAGGGTCTTGGGTACTGCTCGTGCAGGACATCTTGGGGGGCGCGCCGCCAGCAGCGCCGCCCGCGCCGCCGACCGTAATGATGGCGTCACCGCCGCTGCCGGTGATGGCACCAGTACCGCCGGTCGGATTGCCCGCACCGCCGGTCGGGTTCCCGGTGCCCGCCGTCGGATTGCCCGCGCCGCCATTGGGGTTACTCGAAGCGCCCCCGGAAGCGTTTTGAACGGAACCGGTTCCAGGTAGGGCTGGGTGGCCGCACGAAACGGCGGCAAACAGAACGGCGGAGGCGGGTAGGCAACGGCCTACGGACAGAGCGTGGCGCATGTCAGTGATGCTCCTGGTAGTCGAGCGATTTTTCCAAATCGTGAGCAAGGCAATGCCGACGAGGCGACGCCGTCTCGGGCGCCAGTACATTAGTACGAAACTATCCCACACGCGGCGTGCAATCGAGCATTCAGGGCAACTCTCGGAGTTAATGAAGGCTATTGTCTTTGTAATGGTTGCAATTTGTGCGGCAGTACGCAAATATTCGAAGCGCGTGCGAATTGCGCGCTGGCCAACCAGCCCACGTACGGGATCTGAGCTTCACTAGTTCGGATGCAAGCTCCGAGCACGGCGCGACTCGGAGCGATCGAGCACCTCGCGGACGCGAGCCACGAGCTGGTCGGGCGCGAAGGGCTTGGCCAAGAAGTCGACCTCGTTCGCCGAAATGCCGTGTCGGAGCTCGGGATCATCGGTGTAACCCGACACGTAGAGCACTCGAATCTCGGGGCGCAGCTCAGCGATGCGTTCGGCGACGTCACGTCCGCCTCCGTCGGGGAGCACTAGATCCGTCAGCAGCAGCTCGATCGGACCGGGCGTGGAGCGGGCTGTTGCTACGGCTTGAACCAGACTCGAGGCGCTGAGCACCCGATAGCCGGCGTGCTCCAGAATGCGCTTGGTGACGCGCAGCACGCTGGCCTCGTCTTCCACGACCAAGAGCGTCTCCCCGTGGCCCGCGTCGCGAGGCTTGTTCGGCGCAACGGCGGTCGCTACCGTGCTACCGGTCCGCCGCGAACGCGGTAAATGCACCTCGAAAGTGGTTCCCCTGCCCAGCTCGGTCTCGACGAAAATCGCGCCGCCGGCTTGCAGCACGATGCC
This sequence comes from Polyangiaceae bacterium, assembly GCA_036509605.1. Lineage (GTDB taxonomy): Bacteria > Myxococcota_A > Polyangia > Polyangiales > Polyangiaceae > PMG-095. The sequence continues at coordinate 17,008 of DATCFJ010000697.1, forward strand.
GTAGCAAGTCGCAAGACCGAGACCCGTGCCCTTCGTACCACCCTTGGTGGTGAAGAAGGGCTCGAACACGCGCCGAGCCGTCTCCGGATCCATGCCGGTCCCCTGATCGGCGACCTCGAGCACGACGTACTCGCCGGCTGGAATCGAAAACAGTGCGGAGGTTTTGCCAGACTCGAGCCGGACTTCTCGCGTGCGAATCGAAAGCTGCCCGCCCGCGTGCATGGCGTCACGCGCGTTGACGGCGAAATTTACGATCAGTTGATCGAGTTGACCGGGGTCGATCAACACGTCCCAGCCGGACGCAGCCAGCTCGGTTTTCACTTGAATGTTTTCGCCCAGGAGCCGCGTCAGGAGCTTTTGCGTCGAGCGCACGCGCTCGTCGATCTGCAACACCTTCGGCTCGACCAGCTGCCGGCGGGCGAATGCCAGCAATTGGCGTGTGAGATCTGCAGCGCGATCGGCAGCTTCGCGGATCCCCTCCAGATTTTCCTGCGCTGGATGTCCGCTCGGAAGCGCCTCTTTCGAGATCTGCGCGCAGGCCAGGATTACCGTCAAAAGGTTGTTGAAATCGTGCGCAATGCCGCCAGAAAG
>DATCFJ010000698.1:0-4135 GCA_036509605.1 Polyangiaceae bacterium
AAGCCGCGATGCATCGTCACCAAGCGGCGGGTGATCGCGAGCCCGAGCCCCGTGCCGACGCGCTGCCGCTTCACTTCACCCGACTGCCAATATTCTTGGAAGATGGCCTCGTGATCCTCGCGAGCGATGCCTGGCCCCGAATCGGATACGGCGATCGTCACGCCGCCATCGCGCGGATCGATACGGAGCATCACGCCGCCCTTGGACGTGAACTTCACCGCATTGCCCACGATGTTGCCGATGATTTGGCGCACGCGCCGGGCGTCGGCGAAAGCCATCGCGCGGTTGCCGATCACGCTGACCTCGAGATTCTTCGCTTCGGCGGCGATGCGCGCCTCGCGGATCACTTCTTGGCCGATCGACAGGACGTCTATCATCTTGCAGTTGAGCCGCAGCTCGCCCGACTCGAGCGCCGAAAGATCGAGAATGTCGTCGATTAGCGCGCGCAGGTGTTGCCCGCTGTTGCGCACCACCGACAGATTCTCTTGCGCGTCCGCGCTCAGTGGTCCGTCGACTTCGCTCAAGAGGACGTCGGTGAAGCCGAGAATCGCGTTCAGCGGAGTGCGCAGTTCGTGGCTCAAAGCAGCCAAAAAGTCGCTGCGATCGCGATCGTAGGCGAGCGCGCCGGACAGATCTTGTCGGTAGGCGTGCTCGGCCGCAGTGAAGCGGTCTACTAAGACGTTGAAGGCGCTGGTGAGTAGGCCCACCAAATCCACCGAGCGCACGGGGATCGGAATGCCCGTCGGGTGTGCGCCTTCTTTGGCCATCTCCACGATTCGCTTGCGCACGAAGGTCACGTCTGCATGCACGTCGCGCGCGAGGGCCAACGCGACCAAGGCTGCCACGCCGACCAGCAGCGCGGTCAGCGTGGCCACCCAAACCAATAGCGAGCCCGTAGCGAACGGTGTCTCCGGCGCGCCCACGAAGGCCAGCAGGTTCATGTATTCGGTGGGCGCTTGCAGCGCAGCCGAGAAGAAGCGCGCGCGGCCCAGCTGAGTCGTGGTCTCGCCTTCGCCGGCCACGAGCAGCTGCAAGATGCGCGCTTTGGGCGGAGCGCCCTGCGTCGCGTCGAGGATCACGTTACCTGCGGCGCTGACCATGAGCAGCTCGGCGCCCGACCGTCGCGCGGCGCGCTCGAGCACCGCCCAGCGGTCTTCTTCAGACGTGCTGCGCAGGCGCTCGGCGAGCGTCAGCGAAAGCAATTTCGAGCGCAGCGCAGCGGCGTCATCGCTCTGCGTGCGGAGGCGCATCGTGCCGAGCACCGCGAGCGCAATGCCCGCCGCCAAACCGACGATCAACACCACCGCCGGTGCGATCACCAGAAACGGGATGCGCCGACGCGTGTTCACTCGTCGCTGCTTAAGCGGGCGAAAATCGCGTGATCCAGCCAGCGCGCGCCGACGAGCTCAGCTTGCCGCGCGATACCTTCGAAACGAAAGCCTAGCCGAGCGATCACCCGCAGACTCGCGCTGTTGTCGGTTGCTGCCGCGCAGCGGATACGATGCACCGCCATGCGCGCGAATGCGAAGTCGACGCAGGCCCGAGCTGCCTCGGTCATGAGCCCGCGGCCAGTGGCTTCGCGCTTCAGCCAATAGCCGAGCTCACACGAGCGGTGCAGATGCACGCAGCTGTCCAGCCCGACGACGCCGAGCAGCTCGCGCGACTGCTTGTCACGGATCGCAAAACGGACCGCGCGCCCGCCGTCCCAGTCCGACACGCACGCCTCTGCGTAGCGGACGCTCGCTTCCGGCGCGTTGTTGAACGGCACCCAGGGCAACCAGCGCTCAAGGTGCCAACGCGAGCTCTCGACTGCGTCCCACAGCTCGCCTCCGTCCCCGAGCTCGAGCGGCACCAGCACGGTGCGACCGGTCTCGAGCGGCGCACGGCGCACCGCCGAGCGCGACGGGATCGACAAAAGGTGCGCGATGGGCTGAGAGCCCGGATAAGCTGCAGCTTCGTTGGCTTCCCGGTTCTTCAAGGGCATTCCGTACGCAGTGCAAAGACCTCGAGGTGCGCTGACTCGTAGTCGCGCCAGGAAATGTACCACTGCCCGGGCTTTTCGCCCGCCGCGATGTCCGGTTGCGGCTGAAAACCGCTGACTCGGCTGAGCGAGGTCACGGCGCCGAGGCCGTCCCGGGTGAGCGGCGCAATGCGCAGTCTGGATTCGTCGAACCAAGAGATGACCGCGTTGCTGCCGCTCGAGGCGACCGCCGGGCGTACGACCTTGGCCGGCAAGTCGCGCCGCCACAGCAGTTGCCCTTTGTCCTTTTCGACGAAGGCCACGGATGCGCCCGCCCTTTCGTCGTCCCAGGTGACGAAGCAGCCATCAGCAGAGCAAGCCACGACGGGCGTGGTGTTCTTGCCCTCACGCGTGCTGATCAGCTGGGCTTGTCCGAGGTAGCGCTCTTTGTTGAGCGTCTTCTTCGAGGACACGAGTCCCGTCTTCAGCGTCGGGTCGCTGAGTGCGATGCGCTGCACGTACACCTGAATGTGCTCGAAGCCCCGGTTCACGGAGAACGCGACGTACAGGTGGCCGTTCTGCACCGCGACGGCCGGCGTGCCCGCGGCCCACGTCGCGGCTTTAGCAGCTGGAATCGCGGTCAGCCGGACCGGCTCGGCGAGCGGCGTGAGATCGGCGTCGAGCTCGCGCGCCATGATGTCGGTCGTGCCCTTGTCGACCTCCTCCTGCCAGACCGCCCAGAACTTGTTGCCGTCCGAGGCCGCGAGCCCCGCGAACAGATCGCCCTTTTTTGCCTCGGAAATGCGCTTCGGCGGGCCTGCGATGTGCCCGTCGTGGGAGACGAAGCGCGCGTACACGCCCGGGTCCGTTCCGCCGTCATCCCAGTACAAGAGCACGTACTTGTCGCCTGCCGGCAAGAGCTGCGCTTGGCGCGCGTCCGACGCCTCGGGCGTGAGCGGCACCTCCGTGCCCGTGCGGCGTAGCGCGTCGTCGAGCAGCACCGCGTAGGCCTGCTTCTTCTTCGCGTCTTGATGATTGTCGATCCAGACGAACACGGTGCCCGCGCTGCTGTGCAAGAGCGAGGGCCGCGATACGGGTACCTCGATCGAGTAAGGCCGTGGCCGACTGATGCCCGTCAGCTTGCACGGGCCGCTCGGCTCTTCGATAGCGATCGACATGTGCGAGAGCACTGAGCGCGCCACCGCAGTGCCCGTCTTGAGCGCTTCTTTGAAGGCATCGAGCGCGCCCTTGCCGTCACCCTTCGCCAGCAGCTCCTGGCCGCGGGCAATCTTCTCCGCTGCGGCGTCGGCTTCGGCCGCGCGCGCCGAAGTGATGGCGGCGGGGCTCAGCGCTACCGCAGAAGTATGGGGTTTGGGTGCTGGCGTGTGCACTACCGGCGTCTGACCCGGAGGGTGCAGCACGTACAGCCAAACCGCGTAGCCACCCAGGCTGAGCGCGGAAAGCAGCATTAGAATCGAGATCGCGCGCCCCGTACCCGATTCCGGGCGCTGCGAGGCCACCGCTACCGGGGGTGGCAACGGAGGTGGAGGCGGCGGGGGTTCGCGCGTCGTCGCGGGCAGGCGATCGCTCCGCGCACCGCTGGCCGCTGACGGCTCGGCAGCCATCATCTCGTCCACGACCATGCCCTCGTCGTCGCTCGACAATGACACAGAGCGCGCCGGGCCACGGTGCGGCAGCAAAGACTTGGCGAGTGTCTCGGCGAGCTCCTTGGCGGTCTGGAAGCGCTTGTCGGGGTCGCGATCCAGGGCGCGCGCAAACCAGGTATCGAAGGTTGGCGGCAGGTCGGGCCGCAGCTTGCTCGGGCGGGGCAGCGGGGCGCTGGCGATCTGCGCCAAGATCATAGCCACGCCTTGCTCGACATTCCACACCGTTTGCGCCGTCAGGCACTCGTACACGATACAGCCGAGCGCCCATAGATCCGCGCGGTGATCGACCTCGCCTTTGCCCTTGGCCTGCTCCGGGCTCATGTACGCCGGGGTGCCGAAGAGCGCGCCTTCGCGCGTCAGGCGCACGGTTTCGGCGTCAGCCGTTGTCGGCTCGTAAAACTTGGCGAGGCCGAAATCGACGATTTTTACGACGAGCTTGCCGTCCTCGTCCTTGGTCAAGAAGATATTTTCCGGCTTCAGATCCCGGTGGACCACGTTCGATTCGTGA
>DATCFJ010000699.1:0-7739 GCA_036509605.1 Polyangiaceae bacterium
GCACGCACCGCGCAGCTGCCCGCACGCCCCGAGCCAAAGGTAACCGTGTTCACTTTGAGCACGCTGGGCACTGGCCTGGCGCTGTTCGGCACGGCGCTGATTGCTCAGGTGGCGAGCGGCGGTGATTCGCACGGCATCTCGAAGAGCGCCGCATTTTTTGGCGGCGCGGGTACGGGCGTGTCCTTGCTTGGCGGCGTAATGCTGTACTTCGATCTCAGCCCGAATGGCACGGGGGCGAAGACGACAGGAGTCACCTGGACCGGCGCGGGCCTAGAGCACGGCATGAGCCCGTAGCGACCCAGAACCTGTGGGCCGCGCTCAGCGGAACGGGTTCTTGAGGTCGCTACGCGCAGTCTTCGAGTCCCACTTCTGCGCTGCCAGCGTTGGCTTCGGGCCGGGCACCGGCGCCGGGCTTGCGGGCGCCGCATGGTGAGTGGGAGCAGGGCCCGGCTTGGCCGCGCTCGCGGGAGGCAAAGGTCGCGGCATCTCGACCGCCGTGGCCACAGTCGACAATGGAATAGACGAGTGGCGTGGGGTCTCTTCGACCTGCTGGGCTCGCGGCTCTTCGGGCTGCGGGCTGGAGCTGGACAGCGCTTGCAATGCCACAGCCGCTGAGAACGACAGCAACGCGCCCACCACGGTGAGCCACACCCAACGCGAGCGCGTCTTAGCGCGCGAAGACGGCCCCACCTCGTCGCCGATCTTGCGCGACATGGGCACGTTGAACAGATGATTCTGAAGCGCCTCGCCGGCTGGGCGCAGCAGCACTCCGCTGCTCACCTCCCCGTTCTCGTCGACCGGCAGCGGCTGGTCTTCGTCCCCCGAGCGTAAGGTGCGCGGCTGACCGTCTTCGAGCGGAGGATCCGTAGGGAAGAACTCGTGGGGATCGGACGCCGCCTTGCGCTTCGGACGTTCCAGCCACTTGGGGCGCAGCAGTGCGTTGCAGATGTCTTCCTGGACGCCGCGGTCCAAGAGCCAGATGGCGAGCGCTCGCCCCAGCTCGAACATGTCTTGGCAGCGCCGCTTTCGGTCCTTCTCCAGGCCGCGCGAGATGATCGACCACAAGAGCGGCTCGTTGATGCCGTGCTCGGAGAACGTCTTCGGCTGTCCCTCCAGGATGGCGTACAAGAGCGCGTTGTAGTTCTCGCCAGTGAAGGGCAAGCGACCCGTAATCACTTCGTACAAGACCACGCACAGCGCCCAGACATCGGTGCGCCCGTCGACGTCACCCTCGCCGCGCGCTTGCTCCGGCGACATATAGGCGGGGCTACCCAAGATCGTGCCCGCGCTGGTCAGGTTTGGGCTGGCCTTCTGGTCGAACTTGGCGATGCCGAAGTCGAGCACCTTGGGCTCCAGGCGATCCCCCGCGCCGCGCGACAGGAAAATATTGTCCGGCTTCAGATCGCGGTGAACAATGCCGCACTCGTGCGCCGCGAGCAGCGCTTCGGTGATCGGCAATAGCGTTTGCACGGCACGTACGGCGTTCACCTTGCCACGGCGCTTGATGGTGCCGGCCAGGCTTTCACCGTGCAGCAGCTCCATGGCAATGAACGGATCCTGCAGCTCGGTCAAGCCGAAGTCGAAGATCTGAATCACCGCGGGGTGCTCGATGCTCGCCGCGGCGCGCGCTTCCTGGAGCAGGCGCTCTTCGAGGCCGGGCACGGAGCGGGCGAGCTCGGCGCGGATCAACTTGAGCGCGACGTGCACGTCGAGCGCCAGGTTCTTCGCCACCCACACCGACCCCATTCCGCCTTCACCCAACACCCGGACGAGTTGAAACTTCTGGGCAACGATCACCCCCGGCTCGTAGGCGCTGTAGGCGCGGACCGGCACCTCTGCGACCAAGGCGGCAGCGTCCGCACGGGTCTGCATGAAGTTTTCCGAGGGAGCACCCGGCGTCCGAGCGGTCGGCTCCGTTGCGGCAGCCGCAAGCGGGTCGGTCGGGAATGCGTTCGCGGGGGATGCCAAGCTTCGGGCCTTTTCGGGGGCGAGTCTCTGCAACAGCGTAAAACGGCCCGAACCCGGGTAACTTGAGCCCTAGACTCAAGTTGGGCGGTCTTGGGAGGCCGAATCACGATCGTCTTGGAGACCACAAGCCACGAGAAAGACCGGCGCGACCGGCGCATGCTGCCTTTCGTAAAGCCAAAGTCGCCAGCCTTGACGGTGGTCTGCTCGCGCCGAGACACCACGGGAATGCACGTCTGACTGCACATTCTTGCCCGAGCTTCGCCCACCTCGAGCCTAGAACGGCGATTTTTTGGCCTTTACCTTTGTGCTATCTGTCGGGGCATGTCGAAATTCGGCGCGTGTTTGCCATTGCTTTTGCTGATTGCCTGCGGAGGGTCTGCCCCCCCGCCCGAGAGCGCGAAGCCCGCGGAGAGCGCCGAGGCGCCGGCCGTGAAGGCCGACCTTGCCAAGCCCGCAGACAGCAAGGACGCCGACGCGGACAGCAAGCCCGCGGACAGCAAGCCCGCGGACAAGCCCGCGGACAAGCCCGAAACCGACGGCCCGAAGCCCACTCGCTCCGCGCAAGACATACTGACCGCCCCGGACGTCGTGTTCATGTTCTCGTTCAACGATTCAGACGTGAAGCAAACGGCAGACAGCAAGTGCACCGCGTCATCTGGCAACGACGCGAAGAAGATGAACCTGTGCATGGCCAAGGCGCGCAAAGGCTTCGACGTCGACGGCTATCAGTTCAAGCAGAAGGACAACAAGTGGTACTGGCTCACCCTGCGCACCAAGGGCAAGGTCCTCACCACCATGCACAAATTCGAGGTCGAATTCGGCCCCGAAAAGGCCGACAGTGTGACGTTCAAGCCCAAGGGTAAGGACGCGGGCACGGCCCCCGGCCACACCCCAGCCAGCGTGACTTTCGCGATCCCGAACGACTACCAGATCGTGATGAACGATCCGAAGCTCGGCAAGCTCGTGTACGAAGCGAAGATCGGCATCCTGACTCAGTAGTCCTCAGGCGTTACCCGAGCTCGGTTCGCTCGAAAAACGTTTACGAAATACGAAACCGCCAGCGCGAAGGCCAAGGGCCACCAGCCCAGCGCGAACTTCATCGCGATCGAATTTCTGGGCTGGTGCAGCGCATCGAGATCGAAGCTCGGCGACAGCGTCGAGCGCAGAAAGACTGGGAACAACGCCGCACCAGCGGCTGCCAAGATACCGGCGATCAGCGTACAGGAGCCGAGGAAGGCTCGGCCGTCCAAGAGTCCGCGGCGGGAGCTGATCAACACCGCCGCGCCAAGCACGGCCACTGCGACGGCGAACCACGCCAGCGGTCGCGCTAGCAGGTGATCGATTAGATCCGATCGAACGAAACGAGTCTCGATCGAGATCAGAATGAAGAGCACGGCGACCGCTGGCCACAGCTTGCGCTCCAAGACCAGACAGCGATCCCGAACGCTGCCCGCCGTACGCCAGGCCAGGAACGCTGCGCCGTGGGCAGCCAGCAATGTGACGGCCAAGAGACCCACGCTGAGCGTGTAGTAGTCCAGCAAGCCGACCTGGCCAGTAGCGCGGAATTGCGTGAAAAACGGCATGGTAAAGGAGCGCTCGGCGTTCACTGGAACGCCCCGCACCAAGTTGCCGAAAGCGACACCGAACAGCAGCGCCAAGAGCCCGCTAGCCACGGCGAACACCGCGTCCCAGAACGCTCGCCACATTGCATCCGCGACGTGACTGCGCACTTCGATGGCTACGCCGCGCAACGCAAAGCACCACAGCACCAGATGCAACGCCAAATAGAACGCGGGGAACGCGGTCGTGAGCAGCTCGGGGAAGGCCACGAACAGCACCCCGCCCGCTGCGATCAACCACACCTCATTGCCGTCCCAAAACGGACCAATCGCGGCAAAAACCGTGCGCCGCTCGGCGTCTGTCTTGGCGACGAACAGGTGCAGCATGCCAGCTCCGAAATCGAAGCCGTCGAGCACCACGTAGGCCACCAGCATCAAGCCGAGCAGACCAAACCACAGCTCAGCCATGCGCCGCGTCCTCCGGTCCGTGCGATAGCTCTCGTCCGATCAGATACAGGAACATCAAGCCGAGCACGAAGTACAAGCCGGTGAAGCCAATCAGCGTGAACAACGTATTGCCCGAGCTCACGCTCGCGCTGTAGCCGTCCAGCGTGCGGAACAGGCCGTACACGAGCCACGGTTGTCGGCCAAGCTCTGCCGTCATCCAACCTGCCGTCGTCGCGATGTATGGGAACGGAAACGCGAGCATCAGCAGCCAGAGCAGCCAGCGAGCTCGAGCCAGCGTGCCGCGCACACCCAGCCACACGCTGAAACCCATGAGTCCGATGAACAGCGTGCCGAGCCCGGCCATGATGTGAAACGAGTAATACAGGAGCTCGATGTTCGTCGGCCAAACGTCGGTCGGGAACTCGTTTAGCCCGAGCACGCTGCGCTTGGGTGTCCCATAGGCCAGGATACTGAGCACCATTGGCGCGCGCACGGCGTTGTCGATGCGGCGCTCTCGCACGTTGGGTTGGCCGATGAACGTGAGGTCGGCGTCGGGGCCGCTCTCGAAGCGGCCTTCCATCGCGGCCAAAGCCACCGGTTGATATTCGGCGACCAGCTTGGCTTGGCGGTCACCGGTCGGGAAGGCCACCAAAACGCAGGCCACGAGCGCCACTCGCGTGCCCCAGATCAGGTACACGCGCGCTTGCTCCAAGTGCTGAGCGCGTAGCGTGTAGAACGCGCCCACGGCGCTGACCACGAACGCACCGGTGACGACCGCGGCCATCATCGTGTGCGCGTACTCGACGATCGCCCAAGGGTTGAACAAGAATTGAAACGGGTGCCCGAGCACGAGCACCCCCTCGAGCAGCGCGTGGCCGACCGGGTGCTGCATGAAGGCATTGGTGGTCACGATGAAATAACCAGACAGCCAGCTGCCCAGCCACACCGCCACGGCCGCGCCCAAATGCTTCTTGCGGCTCAATTTGGCTTCGCCGAACACCAACGCGGCGACGAACGCGCTCTCCAAGAAGAACGCGAACATGCCCTCCATGGCCAGCGTCTGCCCGATCACACCAGCTGAGTAACGCGAGAACCTAGCCCAATTGGTGCCAAACTGAAATTCCATCGGCACGCCGGTCACGACGCCGAGCACGAAGTTCACGCCGAAGATTTTTACCCAGAAGCGAGCAGCGCGATCGTAGCGCTCGTCCATGGTGCGGAACGCTTGCCACTTCCAGAGCACGATCATGAACGCAAGGCCCATGCTGAGCTGCGGGAAAAGGTAGTGATAAACGATCGTGAAACCGAACTGCAGCCGGTGCCAAAAGCTCGGGTCGTCCACGATCTGTGCGCTCCGCACGCGACCATAGACCCCAGGCCTCGGAGCGCAACTGGCGAGAAGCGTGCTGCGACATCAAGGCGCAGGCGACGGCAGTTTGAGGCTATTTATTGGGTTTTGGTGTTCGGTGCGCCGCAGTCGCACGCGGCATAACCCGAGCCGTCGGGCAAGCATGCCTGGCCGCCAGCGCACGCCCCTGGTCCGACGCAGCGTTGCGTCGAGCCGGGCGTGCACGAAGCGACTTGCGCGTTGCTCGACGCAGGCGAAGGCGATGGCGGTAGCGCGATGGCGCTCGACACTGGGCTTGCAGAAGCCGCTTCGGAAGACCCGAGAGGGTGGAGCACCGTCGGCAGATCGCCGCGACGATCGGCGCAGGCGATCTCGAGCTCGGATTCGCGCATTTCGACTTGGCTGACACCGAGCTCCGCGCCGTATAGCTGCCGCTTGCTCATGCCGCCCAGCACCACGTAACCGCGCTCTTTGCACAACTCGGAAGCCCGCCGCACGCAGGCGTCCATGGCTGCTCCGCACTTCAGCTGCCACGAGCCGTCCGGGCGCCGCGACGACGGAACGACGACGTTGCTGCACGCAACGAGCGACACCGAGAGCCAAAGCAAGCGAGTCATGGGGTAGCCATGCCGGAGCGTGCGGGGGGAGGCAACGCCCGACTGTGGATTCGGTTCCGGGGCCGCGATTTCGCGGCATATTTTGGGTCTGGGCAGTTCATGTTCGCAATGTTTCCGAATCGGGGCGGACCGGCGAATTCTTGGCAGCGGAACGGAGCGGCTCATCGAAGCGATCACAGTAAGTCACGCAGCGATCCGCAACATTGCCAGTTCGTTTCACGCGCTTTGCGCGAGAATGGACGAAAATATACCTTGCTCGCAGCTCGGCGAATGAGATCATTGGGACGTGATTTCGAGACAATTCAACTATTTTTTCTGGATTGGAGCGGGGTTAAATGTCGCTGCCCGCTGATCAAGGCCAACTTGACGACGATGGCTTCCGCGTGAGTCTCGAAGGGGCCACCCTGCCGGACTTCGTGCAGATGGAATGCCTGGCGATGTCGAATCGGGTATTTCGAATCACATCCGGTCATCGCATCGGGTACCTGTTCTTCAACAAGGGCCAGATGATTCACGCACTCAGCGGGGACCACGTGGGGGAACCTGCCGCGCTCGAAATCCTGAAGTGGCGCGACGGCTCGGTCGAACCGTGCAACGTCGGGTGGCCGGACGCGCCGACGATTCGCTCTACGTGGCAGAATTTGTTGCTTCTATCCGCACAGGCTCGTGACGAGTCCGGGCGTCACAAGCTGGTGTCCTTCCCAACCAACCGGAGCGCGGCACCGCGTAGCGACATGACCAAACTGGCGAAGAGAGAAGACCCGTCGATGAATGCCAATGCTCCACCAAGCTCGAGCAGCTCGCTCTCGCTGGCACAATTTCAAGCCTTCGTTCGCCTCGACACGGCGGGCAACGTCGTCAGCGCCAAGGGGGAATCGGAGGAGCTTGCTCCGGTCGCCGCTTACACGGCGCGGCTGGCGGAGCTGATCGGAAACATGCTCGGGATGGAGGGCTTCAACTCGCTGGAGTGCAGCTTTCCCAAAGAGCGCGTGTTCTTGCACCGCGAACGCTCAGGCAACTTGGTCGCGCTGAAGGTGCCAGCGGACGCCGAAGTCGCGGCGCTGCGCGAGCGCTTCGGCCTCTGACTCGAAGCTCGAAGCTCCAGCCCCAGAAAGGTCAGCATGCTCACGCAGATTTTAGCCGCAATGCGGGATGTCGACGGCGTTCACGGCAGCTTCGTCGTTACCAGGGGCGGCGTGCTCGCAGGCAAGGATCTGCCGCCCATGTTCGACGACGCGGTGCTCACCGAGGTTGGGCGGCGCGTCGTTCGCTTGCATGAAGGCCTGTCCGCCGGCGGTCAGGAGTTCGATCACTGCGTGATGCGCTTTGCCGACCACAAGCTCTACCTGCGCAGCGTTGCCAATGGCTTTTTGTGCGTATTGTCGACCAACGGAGTCAACACCCCCGCTCTGAAGATGGCCCTGACCCTAACCGCGCGCCGCGTGGATCCGCTGATCGCCGAAGCCGCCGCCGCCCCAAGCCCACCGGTAGCTCCCCCGCACGCTTCGGAAGCACCGAAGTCGTCCGGTGCAGTAAGTGAAGCCGGGCGCCGAGTGAGTTATCGGGGTCATCGGGTTTAGGCCGCGCTTTCCTCGCTCGTCCCGGTGCTCCCCTCTCTGCGGTCTCGCTCGTTCGCGCACCAGCGCGCGCGAAGCGAGACAGCCGGTCCCGGTAGGGACGGCCCTTTCGGGCCGCCCCCCGGACAGAACCCGGCGTACGGATTTCCCGTACCGGGCTCCCACCTTGGGTCAACGGAGCGAGAAGCGTTGCTCAGGCCAGGGATGATGAATGCGGGGAGGC
>DATCFJ010000700.1:0-5531 GCA_036509605.1 Polyangiaceae bacterium
TACGCGCCGCCGACGCCCTGCGGCTGCTACTTCGAATCGGTCGCGACCAAGGCGACGACTTGTGACGTGTGCACCACGGACACTGACTGCAAGAAGCCCGGCGCCACCAAGTGTGACTTCGGATTTTGTGAGGCTTACTGATGAACTCTTTCAAACATCGATTCTTGTCTCAGCCCGGGTTGAGCGCGCTCGTTCTGATCACCGGCAGCGCTCTCGGCGTGCTCGCCGCGTGCTCCTCGGACGGCGGCAACGCCGCGCCGAGCGGTCCGCCCGTGCTCACCACCGGTGGCGGCGGTCACGGTGGCGGTGCTGGCGAAGCCGGGGAGTCTTCGAGCTCCGGCGGTCGCACGCCGGAGCTCGCGGGCAGTGGCAATCACGGCGGTAGTGCCCCGAGCTCGGATGCTGGCGCGGCCGGCGAGTCTGGTGAAGCCGGCGCTGCCGGAAGCGCCAGCAATCCAGGTTCTGGAGGCGCGGCCTCCACCTGCCCGACGACTGACCTCGGTTTCTACAACCAAACGTCGACTTCACAGAAGTCGGCCTTCGACGACGTGAAGCGCCTCGGCACGCACGCGACGCTGCCGAATCTGCCCGGCACGTGACGGTTCGGAGCGGGGGTGATCGGCAAGCCGCTTGCCCCCGCTTTTGCCCCGCCGCTGGGCCTCCGCGACTCACCCCTTATTTTCACCACGCAAATGGCTTCCAAAAAGCTCGACTGCTTAGACCCAAGGTTTGGGTCACGTGTGTCCGCTTTTTTCGCCTTGGAATTCGATCGTGCTCAAGTCCATTCGCTTTTTACCAGTCGTGCTCGTAGCGGCGTTCGTTCGCCCGCTGCCAGCCCTCGCGCAAAACGCGCCACCCCCCGCCGCTTCCGACAGCGACGACCTCGAAGTTCCAGCGAACCCTGTCACTGTCCCGAGGACAACGGCGCAGAAGCCGTTGCCCGCCACTAGCCCAGAGCCGAAGCCGCTCCCCGCTGCCGCTAAGGCGCGCGCGCCAGGAGCTGACGATAGCCAGCTGCGGCGAGAGCTTTCGGAGCTACGCGCTCGCTTGGACGCAGTCGAGAAAGCGCAAGCCGCGCCAAAGACGCGCGGCGAAGAACCAATCAGCGCCAAGCCGGTCGATCTGGAGAAGAATGCTGTCTCTCGCCCGGTACCCACCGGAGTGCGCATCGGCGGCTACCTGCAAGCGCAGTTCGAGTCGAATCAGCTGTCGTCGGATCAGCTGGATCAAAGCGGTGCACCGCTCAATCAAGATCGCTTCAGCGTGCGTCGCGCTCGGCTGCGTTTGGATCGCGGCTGGGAATACGCGAACGCAACCCTAGAGCTTGATGCGTCGACCACGCGCGAGGTCAACGTGGGCATTCGACGCGCTGAGGGCTCGCTGTTGTATCGCGGCAAAAATGGCCAAGATCTGCCGCCGTTAGTGATGGTCTCGCTGGGCGTGACCGACTTGCCCTTTGGTTTCGAGCTGCTCGAATCATCGCGAGTGCGCCCGTTCATGGAGCGCTCCGCGGGTTCCCTCGCGCTGTTCCCGACGGAGATGGATGTCGGCGCAAAGCTGTCGGGCGCGGTCGCTTTCTTGCGCTACACCTTCGCGGTCACGAACGGTGAACCGGTCGACAGCTTGCCCGGCCGCTTCCCGCGCGATCCAAACTCCAATAAGGACTTCTCGGGTCGTGTCGGCGTGGAGACGCACCCGCTCGCGCCGCTCTCGATTTCCGGCGGCACCTCCTTTTATCAAGGCACAGGTTTTCACGCCGGGACCCCCGCGACCAAGCCTTCGTTCAACTGGCAAGATACCAACGAGGACCGCACCATCCAGCCGAGCGAGCTGCAGGCCGTGCCGGGCACTGCCGCGACTCCTTCGTCGAACTTCGATCGCTGGGCGTACGCGCTCGACCTCGAGCTCGGATTGCACACAAGCTTCGGCGTTACGCGTCTCGTCGGTGAAGGCTTCGTGGCCTCGAACTTGGACCGCGGGTATTTGATCGCAAGTCCGCAGCCCGGCGGTCCCGAGCTTCGCGAAGCGGGCGGCTACCTCGCGCTCGTCCAAGACGTTACCGCGTGGGGTCAGGTTGGGTTCCGCGTCTCCTACTATGACCCGAACTCCGATTTCTTCCGAAGCGTGCGCGGTCGACAAGTGCCGACGTCGCTCGCCACTCGCACGTTGTCACCGATGGTCGCGCTGCGCATGGAAGACCGCGCGCGGCTCTCGGTTCAATACGACTTCGTGCACGACTATCTGGCAAAAGACAGTCGCGGCGTGCCGACGGATGCCAAGAACAATCAGCTGACGCTGCGTTTGCAGGTGGAGCTATGAGGGCCTTACTGCGGCTACTGCTGCTTTTGCCGCTGACGGCCTGCTCCGGCCAACCGCAAAACAGCGGCATTACCGAACCGCTTCGAGTCACTTACGAGGGCACGAACAATGCGCAGTTTCGCGCTGGGAGTCTGCCTGGCTCGAGACCGTTGACCAGCCCTGAGACGTTGGCCGACGTCGCGCAGAATCCGCCCACGGTTTCGCTAAACGTCTCTGCAAGCGTGATCCGCGAATCGGATACCGGTTTCGTAATCAGTGGCTCCACGTCGAGCGAAGCGCTGGCGGTCGGCATTCGCTTTTTGGATCTCGGTAGCGGGTATTGGTTGCTGCCCGTCGCAGGTCAGGACCCGACGCGCCCGGGCACTTTTTCCTGGTCGGCGACGCTCGACTTTGGTGCCGGGATCCCGGCCGGGTTTCACTCCCTCCTGGCAGTTGGCATCGACAGCGCCGGACACGGCGGCACGCAAACCGCGCAGGATTTGTGCGTTGCCTCCGATATTCCGGACAACCTCAGCGCCTGCTCACCGGGCGCGAAGCCGCCGACCACGGTGCTCAGCATGGCTTGGGATACCGCGGTCGATCTCGATCTACGAGTGGTCACGCCGCTCGGCAAGATCGTCGATCCCAAGCACCCGAGCACTGCTCTCGCTGTGAATGGGCACGTCGACCCGAGCGTGCCCGGCACGGGCGTATTCGATACCGATGCGGAACGCGACTGCGTCGACACCGGGCACCGCCGCGAGAATTTGGTTTGGCAGGACCCGCCCGATGCGGGCCGCTATTACGTGTACGCGAGTCTGTACTCCGCCTGCGGGCAGCCGTCCGTGCGTTTCGCGGTCTCTTTGAATCAGCCCGGGCCGGCCGAGGACGGCGGTGTGCACCACCTAGTGAGCACCTTCGAGCGTACCGGCGAGCTGCTCGCCTCGGGTGCCGATGCGGGTACTTCGCTTGGGCTCTTCGTTACTGAATTCGTCGTGCAACCGTGAAGCACTGAGAGGCAATCATCATGTTGATCGAACGTTTACTGAAGGTCGCTCTGCTCGGTTCGAGCTGGGTATTGTATCTGCTCCTGGCGTTGTCCGTGCTGTCGTTTTCCACGATGTTCGAGCGCTTCCTGTTCTTCAGGCGTCACAGCGTGGACTTCGACGCTCTCCGTAAGCAGCTGCGCAAGAACTTGCAGGACGACGACCTCGACGCCGCTGAGAAGCTCTTGAGCGGCAGCAAGGCGATCGAGGCGCGCGTCGCGCTCGAGGCCTTGCGCTGGGCAGCGGGTGGCCCGGGCGCCATGACCGACGCCGTCGATTCCGAGTTGGCTCGCGTCAAAACCGAGCTCGAGCGCGGCTCGAACCTGCTCGGTACACTCGGCAACAACGCGCCCTTCGTCGGTTTGCTGGGCACGGTGCTCGGCGTGATCATCTCGTTTCACGCTCTCGGTGACGCGGGCCAAAACACGCAAGCCATGGGTGGCGTGATGGCTGGTATCTCGGAGGCATTGGTGGCCACGGGGGTCGGCCTGTTCGTGGCTCTGCCGGCGGTCGTTGCCTACAACGCCATTCAGAGGCGCATCGGCGAGGTCGAGTCGGGTGCGCTGTCGTTGACCAAGCTGCTCACGGCCTACGTGCGAGCGGCCGATCGCGCGGTGCAGGGCGGCGCGGTCGCTTACGAGCGCGAGGCCCTGGTCGAGCGTGACTCCGCCGAGGAGCTGAGTGACGACCAGGATTCTCGCGCTAGCGCGGGCTCGGTAAAGCTCGCCGGGGTGACGGAGTAGGGCGATGGCTGGCGTTACTCAAGGCCGCGCTGGGCGCGGTGGGATCGTCGGAATCAACGTCACACCAATGGTGGACGTGGTGCTGGTACTGCTGATCATCATGATGGTCTCCGCCACTTACATCGTGTCGCAGAGCCTCAAGGTGCAGCTGCCGAAGACGGCATCCTCGGACGAAACCGTGGCCAAGACGTACGTGGTCACTGTCACCAAAGAGGGCACCTACTACTACAACGACAAGCCCATCACGCGCGATGGTCTGCAGAAGGAGTTTCGCTCTGCAGTCGCTTCCAACAAAGACGTGAACCTCGTGCTCACGGCAGACGAAGACGCACACCACGGCAAAGTGGTCGGCGTCATCGATCTGGCGAAGGTCGAGGGCATCACCAAGTTCGCGATCAACGTCGAGAAGAAGTAGCCGTGGCGCGTCGCTCAGGACTCTTCGTCGTCAGCCTGCTGCTTCACGGGGCCTTGGCCGTGGCCATCGGCAGCATCGAGATCAAAAAGTCGCGCGCCGCGACCGCGATTTCGTACGCCGAAACCCAGAAAAAGAAGCCTCCGCCCGCCAAGATCGACCCAACACCCGCGGACAAGAACCCGCCTCCTCGCGCCCGCGCGCGCCGCGCCGCGCCAGCTCCAGCGCCCGAAGACGCGCCGCCTCCGACGAAGACCGCCGATGCGGCCCTGGATGCGTTGCCGGATTTTGGAGTGTCGCTAACCGGTGGCGTCAACGGTACGGGCATCGCGCTTCCAGTCGGGGGCGGTGGTCCCGCGGGCGAGCGGTCAGTCGAGAAGGTATTCCACAAGGCAGCTCCAGTCGCCGCCGTGTTGCCGAGCGACGGCTGTGACGACCCACCGTCCAAGCCCAAGCCTCTCTCCGTGCCGCAGCCCGGGTACACGCCAGACGCGCAAGCGGCCGCGATCGAAGGCAAGGTTCGCGTGCAAATCACGGTCGACGAAACCGGCAAGGTCGTCGACGTGAAACTGCTGCAGGGGCTCGGTCACGGGCTCGACGAGGCCGCACTGCTGGCGGCCCGCAGCGCGACGTTCGAGCCCGCGCTGCACTGCGGCAAGCCGACTCGCGCCACCTTCACCCTCGGCATGCGTTTCAAACTCCCGAGCTAAACACGCTTCGTTCCTTTTCTTATTTTCATTTCCTGGATATCCCGTTGCGACGCATCGCTCTCATTTCGTGTCTGGCTCTGGCAGCGGTCGCCTCTGCGCGGCCGGCTCTTGCTCAAAATGCCCCGCAAACCGGCGAAGACGCTGCCCGTCCGCGGCTCACTCGTCCGCCAAAGCTGACCAAGTTCGTAGAGGCCGAGTACCCCGAGACCGAGAAAGCCTCTGGTCGCACAGCGTCAGTCGTCGTGCAGATCGCCATCTCGGCGACGGGCACGGTGGAGGCCGTGAAGGTGATTGAATCGGCGGGTCCTGCGTTCGATCAAGC
>DATCFJ010000701.1:0-16422 GCA_036509605.1 Polyangiaceae bacterium
GCCTCGCGAGTACTTCGGCCGTCGCCAGATCGATCTGCGCGAGGTACGGCCGTGAGCGCAGGCGCACGACGAGCGTCCGCGCCCGTGCGAAGTGCTCCAGCGCGGCGTCGTCCTTGCCGAGCAGGACCGCGAGGCGGCCCAGGGTCAACGCACGTGGACCCGCGGATGTGACGCGCCCTGGACCGAACTGCCAGGAGCCTGTGGCTTCCGCGCGCGCGCCGAGATCGTAGAATACCTGCGCATACTCAGGGATCTTCGCTGCGGCGCAGGCCACGCCGAGCGCCGCGGCATCGGGCAACGAGTGCAGCGGAAACTCCTTCGTGATCGCGAGTGATGTGCGCACGTTCTCCGGGCGCTCGCACATCGAGTCGAACATGCAGCGATAGAGCGCGAGCATGCGGCTACCGTTTTCGTACATCTTGATGACCATTGGCTCGACTTCTGCCCAGCCATCGCTGTCGCCGTGCGTGTGCAGAGACCCAATGCGCAGCGATGCGAAGAGCTCTAGGCCGGTCTCGAGCCCGTGCTCTTCCGAGATGCGGAGGGCTTCGCGTGACAGGGAGTCCGCCTCGGCGAAGCGGCCCTCGAGGTCGGCGAGCATCGCCCGCACGAGCGGCACGCGGTAGCGGTAGATCGGCTGTTCATAGGCCGCCAGCAGCGACTCCATCTCGTCGACCTGACGCAGGGCGGCATCCATGTCGCCGAGCTCGATGCACGCGGCGACCTGCCACGAAAACAGCGGCGCGACGAGCGCGACTTGCCCGAGCTTCTTGGCGAGCGCGATGGTCTCCGCGTTGAGCGCGAAGCGCGTAGTCGCGTCGTCCATCTCCGACGGCGTCCTGCGCGTGTAGCGAAGTGCGGCGAAGAGCGTATCATCGTCGCCGAGTCGTCGAGCCATCGCGAGCGCATCCCGGGCGAGGCGGAGCGCTTCGTCGTGCTCGTCGGGAGGAGCTGGGAGCATCACGACCGAAAGGCAGGCCATGACCCGCGCCCGAGCGGCAGAATCCGCGTCGGCGAGCATCGCCAGCGCTGCGCGGAGCCAACACACCGACGCCTCGTCGCGGGCGCCCACCACGAACTCGGTTGCGTGCACGAGCGCCGCGCGTGCGAGGAGCGCGCCCGCCGCTTGCGCACGCGCGGCATCGGCAGCAAGCGTGGCCACCTTCCGCGCGTCGACGAACCTACCCGCGAGGGCCCACGCCTCGGCGATGGAGATCCGGAGCTCGCATGCCTGTCGCGGCGAGAATGCGACTGCGTCGAGCGCGCGCTGGCCGAGAGCCGCCGCATCCTCGAAAGCAAAGCGGGCGTTCTCGCAGCGAAGCGCCTCGAGCAGGACAGAGAAGACATGGTCAGTGTCTTCTGGCCGCCCTCCCGCGAGCCAGTGCGCGGTGGCGACGACTGGGTCGCGCTCCCTCGCCGCGGCCACGCGGTGGCACTCGGCGCGGCGCGCTGGCGTGAGCGCAGCGTAGAGCTCATTGCGAATGAGAATGTGCGTGAAGCGTAGGACGGAGTCTGACGATTCTAGGATCCCCGCAGCGGCGGCCTCCCCGAGCGCTGAGTCTACGTCTGGAGTCAACGCCGTCAGAGCTGCCAGGGTGAGCTCGCGGCCCAGGACGGACGCCGCCTCGAGCATGTGCCGCGTCGGCTCCCGGAGCGTCGCCAAGTGGGCGCGGATCGCCTCGCGGATGCCGAGCGGCAGCTCGCGCGCGGAGAGCCAGTCGCGAGCGGGCCGCCTTTTCGCGGAAGCGAGCAGCTCTCCGACGAAGAGCGGGTTGCCCTCGGAAATGGCAAGCAATCGATCGACATTCGACACCAGGTCCGGAGCAGCAGCTTCGAGCCACCCGACCAGTGCCTCACGCCCCAAACGACCGATCGGCAGCGCGGCGGCCTCGCGCGCGATCTTGGCGATCAGCTCGGTTGTCTCGCTCTGCTCGTGCAGGCCCGTGTCCCGGAGCGTGCCGACGATGAGCACACGCGAGGATCGCAAGTGGCGTGCCACGAAATGCAGCATCTGGAGCGTCGAGACGTCGGCACTGTGAAGATCATCGAGCACGACGACGATCGGCTCTTCTTCGGCCGCGCGGCGCAAGAGCTCACAAAGGGCGTCGCTGAGCCGGAAGCGCGCTTCGGCAGGATCGCGGCGCGCGGCTCGGCGTACGTCGTCGAACAAGACCTCGAGCTCTGGGCAGTCGGCGCGTGCCCTCTCGAAGAGAGGCCCGAACGAGCCGCGCAGCCGTCGAAGAGCGTGCAGCCAAGGGTAGTACGCAGGTGTTCCCTCCTCTTCCCATGATCGCCCCCACGCTACGACGAATCCCCGCGCCTCCGCTCGCCGCGACAGCTCCTCGACGAGGCGCGTTTTTCCGACACCCGGCTCGCCGGACACGAGAACGACCTTGCCGCCGGTCGCGAGCGCCTCGTCAAGACGCTCGTCGAGCGCCTGAAGCTCGCGCTCGCGTCCGACGAAGATGGCCATACCAGCATCATAGACGCAGCGGGTCGCCGCTGGGGTAGCTTAACCAACCAAGCTTTTCACCGGCTAGAACAGTTTCGCTTGGCCACTCCGAGTGCGGAAGCTTGGAGTGTCGCAGTCTATTGGGCGATGAAGCGCATGAATCCGTCGAGCGGCAGGTAGCCGTCGCAACCTCCACCGGAGAGGACCAGTCGCCCGGCGGCGGCGTCCAAGCGTACCTCGACCGGGTGCCCCTGTGCGACGGAGACCTGCGCGAGGAGCTTGGCCGTCTTCAGGTCGAAGATGGCGGTGGTGGTTTCTTCGATCCCCTCCCCGAGACCGCTCGCAGCCACTTCCAATCCGGCTTTGCGCTAGTCCATCGCTTGCCGTCGTAGTGGAGCACCATGCCGTTCTCGCCGACCGCCCAGACGTCGTCGCGCGCGTGCGCCCAGACACCGTTCAGCCCCCGCGATGCGGGTGAAGGGACGTTCGTCCAACGTTTTCCGTCGTAGTGCAGAATCGTGCCCCAGCTTCCGACTGCCCAGATGTCGTCGCGCGCGGTCCCGGAGAGGGCCTCGATGGTGCACGAGCTCGGCAATGCTTCGGCCGACCAAGCGTGGCCGTCCCAATGCAGGATCGCGTTCGACCTCTCGCCTTCGGGTGCGCCGCCCGCCGCCCAGTAGTCGTTCGGGCTGGAGCCCCATACTGCGAGCAGCCAGCCGTGGAAGGGCGCGTCAACGCGAGTAAAGCTGCGCCCATCCCAATGCGCGGTCGAGCCAGCGTCAGCCACCACCCACACGTCGTCCGCGGCCGTTCCGAACACGCCGTGCAACTCGCCCTGCACCGCTAGGGTGTAGCTCTCGAATTGCTTGCCATCCCCAACCAGGGCTGTTGTGTCGCCTACGAGCCAAACGGCATGTGTACCGAGCCCGAACACGCCGCGCAGGACCCGCAGGCCGCTCGGACGAGAGAGCCAGCGAGCGCCGTCCCAGTGCCACAAGGCGCCGTTCAACCCGACGGCCCAAACATCATTGGAGCCGCCGGCCCACACTGCGGTGAGCGTGTCCGCCGTTTTTCCCAGGCCCGCGGGGGTCTGTGCGCACCAACCGTGGTCGTCGCAGCGCTCTTCCACAGTCCGCGCAGCAGGCGTGCTCCGGGTACGATGCGAGCACGCGCAAAGCGCGAGGCCGCTGACGAGAAGGAGAAGGAAGTGGAAGGCACGCCAACGGCGCGACGACGGCATCGCGCGCGACAATACCGCAACGCAGGGTTTGCGTTCGCGGTTTCATGAACTCCGCAAACTCTGCGTCGGACATCGACTCGGGGCGACAATCCAAGTGCGCCTAACTTTCGCGCCCATGGACCCTATCTTGCATTCCCGTCTCAACGGGAGCTCATTCCGTGATTTACCCTCACCTTGCATCGTTCGTCCTGGCCGTGTCGCTCGCGCTTTCGGCATGTTCGCGAAACGGTAATGACGCAGGGGCGTCTCAACACGCTTTGGCCTCGCGAATTGCCATCGCGGTCACTGCCGACGGCTTCGTGCCCGCGCAAACGCACGTCAAAGTCGGACAACCCGTCACGCTGGTGGTCACCAGACAAGTCGCCAAGACGTGCGCGACCGACATCGTGATCAAAGATTACGCCGTCAATCAGCCATTGCCTGAAAACCAGCCCGTCGAGATCACGTTCACGCCTACCAAAGCGGGGCCCATCCGCTACGCGTGCGCGATGAACATGGTGTCTGGCGAGCTGGTGGCTGAGTGAGGCGTTCTGGTGCACGCCGCGAGTGACCGGTGCCCGTTCGCCACAGGCGCCTGGGCGTGGCTTGGGCGATGCGCTCTGGTCCTGAGCCTGCTTGCGCTTCCGTCGCCAGCACGGGCTCAGGCGCGAGAAGTGACCCTTCCGGCCGATGCGACGCTGACTCGGCTGATCCAGGAAAGCCTCGCTACGCGTCCTGAGCTCGCGCAAGCGGTGGCCGTCAGCCACGCGAACAAGGAGCGCGTTTCGCAAGCCGGAGCGATGCCCGACCCGATGCTGCAAGTCGGGATTCAAAACGACGGATTTACCAGCATCGAGATCGGGCGCATGGGCACGAGCTTCGTTTCTTTGATGGCGTCGCAGACCTTTCCTTGGCCTGGCAAGCTTGGGCTGCGCGAGCAAGTCGCTCAACTCGGCTCGAGTCAGAGCTTGAAAGTGGTTGCCCGTGTCCGACTGTCGACCGAGGCAGACGTGCGGCGCGAGTACCTCGAGCTCGTCTTGGTCCGTGATCGACTGGAGCTCCTCAGTCAGCTGGAAGGGATCTGGCAGCGCTCAGCGAGCTTCGCTCAGCTGAGGTACGAGACGGGCGGGGGCCCGCAAGCAGACGTGCTTCGTGCTCGGCTGGAGCAGAGTCGCCTCCAGCAACGGCGCTTCACGCTCTTGGCGCAGGAACGGAGCCGAATTCAAGCCCTCAACCGCCTCACTGGTCACCCACTCCTGCAGCCGATCGACACCACGAGCACTCACATTAAAGACCTCACAGCGCTCGCTCCGCTGGAGCGCGTGTTCTCGATCAAAGAGGCCCTAGCGCGCAGCCCGGAGCTTGCCGCCGCGCGAATCGGCACGGCCCGGGCGGACAAGGCCCTGGGCCTCGCCGGCAAGGGCTACTACCCAGATCTGACCGTGAGCGCCGGCTTCATGTACCGCGGGCAACTTCCGCCTATGTGGCTTGCGACGATTGCCGGACCTGTACCGATTTTTTCCGGAAGCAAGCAATCGCGAGCGGTGGCCGAAGACGCTGCGTTGCTTCAAGCAGCACACAGCGAGGTCGTCACTATCGAGCAGCTCCTGCGCCTGCGCAGCGAGGACCGACACGCCGCGTTCTCCGCCTTGCGCCAGACCATCGACCTCTACCAACAGGGCTTACTCGTTCAGTCAGCGGCCACGACCGAGAGCACGCTCGCTCAATACCAAGTCGGCAAAGTGACCTTTGCCTCGGTACTCGAGGCCAATGCAGGTCTGATCGCTGATCAAGACGGCTATTTGGAAGCCGTCGCCGCAGCCCAACGCCTGCTGATCGCCGAGGCCGAAGTGAGCCTCGCTACTCTCGTGATGCCCGCCGGAGGCATCAGCGCTTCGTCCGCGATGCCCGGAGCCCAATCCGCGACTGACGACTCGACCTCGGGCATGTGAAGGAACACGACCGATGACTGCCGAAGCCACCACCGCACTGCTTCCACCTCCCCCCAAACGCAGATTTGGGCTTGGTACGCTGCTGGGAGTCGCGTTGCTCAGCATCGCCGTCACTGGCGCGGGGACGCTGCTCGTCTCTCATGGCTTGAGCACGCACGGCGGGGGCTCGACCGCGGAGGCCGCCGCCACGCTCTACCAGTGCCCGATGCACCCCACGGTCGTGCAGGACCACCCGGGCAATTGCCCGATTTGCGGGATGAAGCTGGTCAAGGTCGTCAAGAACCACGCGCACGATGCGCCCGCGGCCAGCGCCGCTCGCCGGATCCTGTTCTACCGCTCGCCGATGGACCCGAAGCAAACCTCGCCGATCGCTCGCAAGGACGAGATGGGGATGGACTACGTTCCGGTCTACGAAGACGAAGTTGCGGGCGCGCCTCCAGTCTCGGGTCTCGCTGTGGTCGATATCGATCCGGCGCGGCAGCAGCTGATCGGTCTCAAGACGACCGAGGTCACTGAGGGACCGGTGGGCGGCGCGTGGCGCACCGTGGGGCGCGTCGCCATCGACGAAACGCGAGTTCGGCACATCAACCTGAAGGTATCGGGCTTCGTCGAGCACGTTTACGTCGACTTCGTCGGCAAGCGCGTCAAAAAGGGCGACCCGCTGTTTTCGATTTACAGCCCGGATCTGCTCTCCGCTCAGGAAGAGTATTTGATCGCGCTGAAAACGCAGGGGGCGATGGCTGGATCGAACGACGACTTGGCGGTCGCTGCGCGCCGCAAGCTCGCACTCTGGGACGTTCCGGCCTCAGAGATCGCGCGTCTCGCCAAGAGTGGAGAGCCGACCAAGACGTTGACCTTGTACTCGCCGCTGTCCGGTGTGGTGACTCGCAAAGACGTCGTCGACGGCATGAAACTCGATGCCGGAGCGATGCCCTACGAGATCGTCGACCTGTCCTCGGTCTGGGTCTTGGCGGACGTGTACGAAAGCGAGCTCCGCTTCGTGAGCGAGAACATGCCGGCGACTCTGAAGCTCGACGCCTTCCCGAACCGCGAGTTCAAGGGAAAGGTCGTCTTCATCGACCCGCTGCTCGACCCGCAAACTCGCACTGTCAAGGTTCGGCTCACGTTTCCAAACCCCGACGGCGAGCTGCGGCCGGAGATGTTCGGCGAGGTGGTGCTTTTCGGGGCGCCTCGCGAGGGCCTCAGCATTCCCGCGGACGCGGTCATCGACTCCGGCACGGAAAAGGTCGTCTTCGTGGCGATCGGCGCGGGCAAATTCCAACCCCGCACGGTCCAGCTCGGCGAAAGCGACGGCTCGCGCGTGGAGGTGATCAGTGGACTCACACTCGGCGAGCGTGTGGTGATCCGTGCGAACTTCTTGGTCGACTCCGAATCGCGCCTGCGCGCGTCGCTGGCGGAAACAACGGTCGCAAAGGCTCCGCCTAAGGCTCCCGAGAGCGCCCGCGTGCTGCCGGCGACGGCGGAGCCGATGCCGATGCCGATGCCGATGCCGGCGACGGCAGAGGCGATGCCCGCGACGGCAAAGCCGATGCCCGCGACGGCAAAGCCGATGCCGGTGCCGGTGAAGCCGACGCCAATGCCCGCGAAGCCTACAACGATGCCCGCGAAGCCAGCGCCAATGACGATGCCGATGCCGATGCCGGCCACACAGCCCTAGTTGGCGGCGCCATGATCAAGAACATCATCCGCTTCTCGGCCGCCAATCGCTACCTGGTGATCGCTGGGACCGTCGTTGCGCTGGTCTTTGCCTGGTGGTCGATGCGCACGATCCCCCTCGATGCGCTGCCCGACCTCTCCGACACGCAGGTGATCATCTACTCACGCTGGGACAGAAGCCCCGACATCATCGAGGACCAGGTCACCTATCCGATCACCACCGCGCTGCTCGGCGCCCCAAAAATCAAGGCCATCCGCGGCTTCTCGGACTTCGGCTACAGCTACGTGTATGCCATCTTCGAGGACGGCACGGACATGTATTGGGCGCGCACGCGCGTCCTCGAATACCTCTCCAAGATCACCCAACAGCTCCCCGCTGGGGTGAAGGTCGAGCTCGGTCCAGACGCCTCGAGCGTCGGCTGGGTCTTTCAGTACGCCTTGATTGACAAGAGCGGCAAGCACTCGACCGATGAGCTTCGCTCCTATCAGGATTGGTTCTTGCGCTATGCAGTGCAGAGCGTGCCCGGTGTCTCCGAGGTAGCCACGGTGGGCGGCCAAGTGCGCCAGTACCAAGTCACGGTGAATCCCAACCAGCTCGCAGCCTACAAGCTTCCGCTCAACGTGGTCATTGACGCGGTGCGCTCGGGCAATAGCGATGTCGGCGGGCGACTCGTCGAGCTCTCCGGCCGCGAGTACATGGTGCGCGGGCGCGGCTACGTCAAGAATATCCACGACATCGAGAACATCGTGCTGCGCGCCAACGGGGGCACTCCCGTGTTGATCAAGGACGTCGCGAGTGTGGCGCTGGGCCCAGAGATGCGCCGCGGAGTCGCCGATTACAATGGCACGGGCGACGCGGTGGGCGGCATCGTCGTGATGCGGGAGGGCGAGAACGCGCTCGGCGTCATCAACCGCGTCAAGGCCAAGCTCGCCGACGTGAAGCCATCCCTCCCGAGTGGCGTCGAAGTCGTCACGACCTACGATCGCTCGGATTTGATCGAGCGCGCGATCGACACGGTCAAGCACAAGCTGCTCGAAGAGGTGATCGTCGTCTCGATCATCATTTTGATCTTCTTGTGGCATTTCCCGTCATCGATCATCCCCATCATCACGATACCGGTGGCGTTGGCGCTGGCATTCATTCCGATGAAGCTGATGGGGCTGAACGCGAACCTCATGTCGCTCTCCGGCATCGCTATCTCGATCGGCGTGTTGGTAGACGGCGCCATCGTCGAGGTGGAGAACGCTTACAACAAGATTTATCATTGGCAAAAAGACGGCAAGAAGGGCGACTTTCACGCCGTGCGTTTGGAAGCGCTGATGGAGGTGGGCCCCGGCGTCTTCTTCTCGCTGATGGTGATCGCGGTCGCGTTCATGCCAGTGTTCACCTTGGTCGACCAAGAAGGCCGCCTGTTTCGGCCGCTGGCGTTCTCCAAGACCCTCGCCATGGGCATCGCGGCCTTCCTGGCCATCACGCTCGACCCGGCAATGCGCATGTTGTTCGCGCGCATCGAGCCGTACACATTTCGACCGCGATTTCTGGCCTGGATCGCGACGCAGCTGTTCGTGGGCAAGTACTACTCGGAAGAACGGCATCCGGTGAGCCGCCTGCTGCACCGGCTGTACGAGGGGCCTTGCCGTTTCGTCTTGCGCCACCCGAAGGCCACGATTGGAGCCGCAGTCTTGGTCGTCGCGAGCGCAATTCCCCTGTACTCGCGCTTGGGCTCCGAGTTCATGCCGCCTCTGGCTGAAGGCAGCATCTTGTACATGCCTTCGGCAGTCGAGCCGGGCATGTCGGTCGCCGTCGCTGAGAAGGTGCTGCAGCTGCAGGACAAGATCCTGATGAGCTTCCCCGAGGTGAAGCGGGTATTCGGCAAGGCCGGGCGCGCCAACACTTCCACCGATCCTGCGCCCTTCACGATGATGGAAACGACGGTGTTGCTCAAACCCGAGGACCAATGGCGGGAGAAGCCGCGCTGGTATTCGTCTTGGGCGCCCAAACCACTCAAAGCGCTGCTACGCAGCTTCTGGCGCGACCGCATCGACTCGAGTGAGCTCGAGGATGAGATGAACCGCGCGCTGCAGATCCCCGGGATCTCCAACGCCTGGACCATGCCCATCAAAGGGCGGCTCGATATGCTTTCGACCGGCGTCCGGACGCCCGTCGGCATCAAGATCATGGGCGCGGATCTCGGCACCATCGAACGCATTGCCAAAGAAACCGAGGCCGTGGTCGCGAAGGTCCCGGGAACTCGGAGCGCCTACGCGGAGCGCGTCGCAGGCGGTTATTTTCTCGATTTCACCCTCAAGCGCGACAAGTTGGCTCGCTATGGACTCTCGATCGACGACGCCAACACCATGGTCATGACGGCCGTTGGCGGTGACAACCAGAGTATGACGGTCGAGGGGCGCGAGCGGTACGGCATCAACGTTCGCTACGCGCGCGACTATCGCGATGACCTGCAATCGTTACGCCGCGTTCTCTTGCCGCTGCCAAGCGGGCTCGGTCAGATCCCGATGGAGGAAATCGCCGACGTCGGCCTGACGCACGGCCCGTCCATGATTCGAGACGAGAACGGAATGCTTGCCGGCTACGTTTACGTCGACTTCGACACGGCCAAGGTCGATATCGGGAGCTATGTCGAGCAGGCCAAGCTCGCCGTTGCCACGAAGGTTACCGTCCCGCCGGGCTACATCATGAATTGGAGCGGGCAATACGAGAGCATGTTGCGCGTCAAGGAGCGACTGAAGATCATCTTGCCGCTCACGCTGGTGCTGATCTTCGGGCTCCTGTTCATGAACACGAAGTCCGCGTTCAAGGCGACCGTGGTCATGCTCGCGGTCCCGTTCTCCGCCGTCGGCGCAATGTGGTTACTATCGGTGCTCGGCTACAACATGTCGATCGCGGTCTGGGTCGGCCTGATCGCGCTGATGGGCTTGGACGCGGAAACAGGCGTATTCATGCTGCTCTTCTTGGACCTCTCACACGACGAGTTCAAGCGAGAGGGCCGCCTCAACACGCCGCAAGACCTCGTTGAGGCGGTCGTCCACGGCGCAGTCAAGCGCGTGCGCCCGAAGGCGATGACCGTCTGTGCGGCGATGCTCGGCCTGCTCCCTATCATGTGGTCTACCGGCACGGGCGCAGATCTCATGAAACGAATCGCGGCGCCCATGGTTGGCGGACTCGTCACGAGCTTCATCATGGAGCTGCTGGTCTATCCGCCGATCTATTTCCTGTGGCGCAAGCGGCAGTTAGCAGCCGTAGTCGAGCCTCCCGCGGCGAATCAGCTCGCCTCCACCGCCAACATCTGGAACTCGGAGCCGTGACGTCAAGCCGTCGACCGTAACGCCGCCGTAGGTTCGCCTACTTACCGCAGAATGCCTTTTCGCCTTCGTCGCAAAGCCCGCGCTGCGTACGCTCGACTGCCGAATCAATGTCCTTCAGTGCGCGCACCTTGAATGGACATGGGGTCGAGCAGCGTCGCGCCAACGAACGCCTGCGCTGCACGCGCGTGGCCGCACATACCTCACCGGTGACGGGTCGCTCGCTCGCAGCGTTCGCGGCAGCACTCTTTGTTTACGGGCGACGCGCCGTCACCACTAGGGCGCTCATGCGGTTTTCGAAGGGGCCCGTGCCGAAGCGCGCCTGGAGCGCGCTCGTGGCGACGGCGGTGGCTACAGCCAAGCCGTCCGGGTCGCGAGCCTCGATCTCGCCGCGCAGCGGGGTGCTCTGGCACATGCCGATTGCCACGTGCTCCGCGCAGGCGGCTTGCGACACCTGCTCGACCGTTTCGATCTCGATGCGCTGGAAGCCGGCGCCTTGCAGCTCCGCCCGGATGGCGGCAGCGTCGAAATAGCCGAACGGCGTGCGCTCGAAGAAGCGCGGCGGATCTTGCGGGTACAGGCGCTCCAGAGCGCGCGTGACGATCTGCGAGACCTCGTTGTTCGCCAGCCGGTCCCAAACATTGAAGACGAAGCGCCCGCCAGACACGAGCACGCGCGCAGCCTCAAGCTGTGCTGCGGTCTTGTCGGGCACGAACATCATGCCAAACTGGCAGACGATGGCGTCGGCGGAGCCATCGGCGAACGGAAGCCGCTGCGCGTCCGCCTGCTGAAAGCTAACGTCCAACGCACTCATGCAGCCGGCAGCCACTTTCAGCATGGTTTCGTTCAGGTCCGTGGCCACGATGCGCACGTCGCTCGGCAAGGCTTCGCGCAGCGCGCGCGTGACGACGCCGGTGCCGGCCGCCACCTCTACTAGCGTGCCCCGGCCCAAATCGCTCAAGCGCCGCGCCAGATCTTCGGCATACGGCTCGAACAGCAGCGGCACCAGGTAGCGATCGTACAGTTCCGGAATAGACCCCGTAAACTTCGCATCTGTTGCCTGCATCGCTCCATCTCAGCACGAGGGCGTGCCGGCTCCGAGTTTTTTTTCAGGGGCGTGCCCAGATCCGACGCATGCGCGCTCGAGCTGACCTTGGCCCGCGCTGAGGTGAGCACTTTTCGTGGTTGATATCGTACAACCAGTTGGTATATTAAACCACATGGTTGCAGATCGATCACCCCGGTTGGACCTCGTCTTTCATGCCCTGGCCCACCCCGCCCGACGCGCAATCATCCGGCAACTCTCGGGTGGGGAACAGAACCTCAGCGAGCTCGCCGCGCCCCTCAGAATGACTTTCCCCGCGGCCACCAAACACGTGCGCGTGCTGGAGGGGGCCAGGCTCGTCCGTCGCCGCGTTTCCGGACGGCAGCATCTCTGCCGTCTCGACGCCGCGCCGCTGAAGGCAGCGATGCTCTGGACCGAGCAGTTCCGCCGGAACTGGGAGGCCCGGTTCGAAGCGCTGGACTCGCTCCTCGATGAGCTGAAATCCGCGGAGCAATCGCGGACTCGCCGCCCCTGAGCGTTCACCGCCCGGCCCACTCGCCCCAGCCGTTTGTTAATCACAAGGACCACACCATGAATCCCACCCCAACCACCTCCCCTAAAGACCTGCAGGTCTCCACTCCCACGGACACCACCATCGTCCTCACCCGCACGTTCAACGCGCCCCGTCGGCTCGTGTGGGAGGCGATGTTCACCCCGGACAGGATGCGCCGTTGGATGCTTCCTCCCCCGGGGTGGACCCTGACCATCTGCGAGTGCAAGCTTCGCGTGGGTGGCGCGCTTGAGCTGGCATGGAAGAGCGAGGACGCCGATCCGGTCATGACGCTCCGGGGCGTGTTCACGGAGGTGGTCCTGTACGAGCGGGCCGTTCACACCGAAACGATGGCGTTGGGGTCCGGCCAAACGATCGGCTCACTGCTGGAGAAACACGAGTTCGCCGAGAAGGGCGGCGTCACCGCAATGTGCATCACGCAAACGTACGACTCGAAAGAGGCCCGCGACGGCGCGATCGCTTCCGGCATGGAGCAAGGGATGGAGGCCGGGTACCAGCAGTTGGACGCAATGCTCGCCGAGCCCGCCTAGGGCAAATGAGCACTCGCCGTGCGACGTGCCGCAACATCGGGCACGTCAATCCGCCCGACCGGCTTGCGCTAGGCACCAAGAAACGGCCGACGAGGCCCTTGAACAGCCAAAGCTCAAAGGCCCTTGAAATCCAGCCTTACGTGCACGACGTCGCTGGGCGACGGATATTGGAACAGGGTCGTGAATGGGTAGCCGTTCGTTTGCGCCAGCGCGTCCTCACGGGTGAGGAAGGCGGTGACCGTGATGGCATAGGTGCCACTTCCTGCCGGCATGGGGTCGTCGCACGCGCAGCCTGAGCTCAACACGCCTGCGGTGTACATGTAGCCGTTCCAGCCCGACTGGGGGCTTGGCCCGACTGGCCCCCCGATTTGGTCGACTTGCAGCGCGCCTTCGTCGCAAGTGCACGCAAGGCATTTCCCTGAGTCGCACTTTTGACTGCAAGGGTTCTGCGGCCGCGGCTGAATCGGTACGGACGCTTGCTCGCAAAGCTTGGTCAGCGTGTAGTCAATGTCGCACGCGTAACGGAGCCAGAGCGGTTGATCGCTCTCGAACGAAAACGTGACCTGCGGATCAGGCGGCTGACCGCTGTTCAGACACGCTGCGCTCGCGCCACTGCTGGAGCCGCCGCTCGAGTCGGCGCCGCCCACGGGGTTTGCACCGCCTGAGCTCGCTCCGCCAAAAGAGGTCGAGCCGCCCGCCGACTCACCCGCGTGCGCCGTCGAACCGTCAGTCACGGATCTGCCGCCACAAGCCACCATCCCCATGGCGACCAAAACCCAACGCATGCCTGTCATCGCCCGATTCTAGCTCACCGCCCGCGAGATTGTGCGATAGGCTGCCCCGACGATGAACCTGCCTCGGCGCTTTCCGGCTCTGTTCTTGGCCGCGCTCGCGTTGGCCGGATCCACGGCGTACGCGGAGGCGGCGAAGGAACGGTATTACTTCGAGCTCAAAGCGATCACCACCAAGCCCGAGCTGAAGCCCGAGGCGGTCAAGATGGCGACGCCGCGTGTGCTCGCCGAGCTGAAGAAGGCCTTAGAGCACCAGCCACAGATCGTGGCGAAGCTCGAGGGCGCGCCCGACCCAAAGACCGATCCGGATGGGTACCGCGCGTTCCTCGCCAAGTCGCACATCGCCGGCGCGTTCAACGTCAACATCGAGATCACGGACGCGGTCCAACTGCTCACCCCCAAGGCGGACAAGCCTGGCGCGCAAGAGTTGGAGATCCGCCTCGCGCTCCGCATGCTGGGCTCGCACATCCCGGACGACACGCTGGGCTTCACCGGTCACGGCAAAGCCGGCGTCCAACAAGAGGTCAGCGGGACGCCCAGCCCTCGCGATCTGCAAAGCACCTGGGATCAAGTGGCCGAGCTTGCCGTTTCCGCCGCGCTGAGGACAGCGCTCGACGAGCTGGCCTTGGCCGCCAAAACGAAGCCGAAGCCAAAATCCAAGCCAAAGCCCAGCGCCGCGCCCGCGCCGCGGTAGTCCACGCCCGGACGCCGTTGCCAGCGCGTCGTGATGTAGGCGACAATGACGCGTGAGTATCCCCGAGCACGCGCACGCAAATGCCCCGAAGCCGAGCCCGACAGTATTGCGCCCCCGGCGGCTCGTCGGCAGGGACAGCGAGATCAGAGACGTCAGCGAGAGCGTCACCTCGGCTACGGTCACGACCCTGCTTGGACCTGGAGGCGTGGGCAAGACCGCGCTCGCGATCACGGTCGCGGCGGCTTGTTCACAGGACTTTCCCGGCGGCGTGACTGTCGTTTGGCTCGGCTCGTTGCGATCGGCAGATCTCGTTGCTGCCGAGGTGGCCGTACAGCTCGGGTTGCCGAGGTCGGGTGGGCAGTCCTACGAGGATGCGCTCATCCGCTGGTTGAACGAACGCGATGTGCTCCTCGTGATCGACAACTGCGAGCACGTCGTATCCGCGGTCGCCGATCTCATCGAAGCGTTGACGGCGCAACTCCCCCGTCTTCGAGTTCTCGCGACGAGTCGAGAGCCATTGTGGATCGACGGCGAGGTGACTTACCGACTCGCCCCGCTGGCCGTGGTGGGTCCGGACGCGAGCCTCGAGGAGGTCGCGGCGAGCGCCGCGGTTCAATTGTTCCGAGAGCGCGCCGGTGCGCGTGCGCGCGGGGCGCTCGACACCGAGCGCGCCTGCCGTCTCTTCGCAGAGATCTGCCGCCGCGTGGACGGGCTCCCCCTCGCGATCGAGCTCGCCGCCGCGCGCGTGGCCGGCCTCGATCCGGAGGACATCGCCTCGCATCTCGACGATCTCTTCACGCTGCTGCCGCAACCCGCACGGCGCGCCGACGGGGCCCAGCGCTCCCTCCGCGCCACCGTGGAATGGAGCGATGCGCTCCTCACCGAGGACGAGCGGCGACTCCTCAGCCGCATGGGCGTTTTCGCCGGGAGGTTCGCTCTTGCCGCGATCAAGGAAGTCTGCGCGACCGCTAGCCAGACCGCCGCGCGAGTCGCCGATCTCACCGCCAGGCTGGTGGAGAAGTCGCTGCTCCTGAAGCTCGGCGACAGCGGCGGGTATCAATTACTCGAAACTATCCGGCAGTACGCCATCGAGCAGCTCACCGCCACAGGCGAGCTCGACGCCGTCCGTGAACGCCATGCGCGCTTCTACCTCGCTGTCGCTCTTCAAGCATGCACGGGCCTGATGACCGAGTCCGAGCGGCCGCACCTCGACGTGATCGCACGCATCGAAGACAACCTGCGCGTCGCGCTCGCGCGACTGCTCCTAATCGATCCTGGGGCAGCGCTTTTGCTCTCGGCAGGGCTTCTCCCGTTTTGGTGGATCCGAGGCAGGCTGCGCGAAGGGATTGGCTGGATCGAGCAAGCGCTCGCGTCGGCGGCGGGTGCGCTGCCCGAGCTTCTGGCCACGGCGCGCTTTGCCCACGGCTTCCTCATCGCGCAGGACGCCGAGGACTGGGGGGCCGCCGCCAGGTCGATCGACCTCGGCATCGAGCTCCTCGCGAACGCGAGCGAGCCGCCGCCGGTCCTCGGAATGCTCATGTGCCTCCGAGGGGAGTGCGACCTCTACAGCGGAGACGCGAAGTCTGCCTTGGCGCGCGCCGAGGCGGGGCTCGCGATCGTCCGCCGTCACCCAGGGGCGAGCGACGCGTGGCCAGGGATGTTCTGCACGTGGCACGTCGCCAACGGGAAGCGCGCCAACGGTGATGCGGACGCCGCCATCGCGATCTTCACCGAGTGCGCCGAGTTGGCGCGCCGCTCTGGTCTCCGCGTCGGGGAGATGGTCGCGTGCAACGCGGTGGGGGAGATCTGGGACGAGCGCGGGGTCCAGGGCGAAGCCCGCCGGTTCTGGGAGCGCACGCTTCGATGTCGGCGAGAGATCAACGCGGTCGACGTGGGGCACCTCCACGGCTCGATGCCGCTCAACCTGCTCGCGATCGCGCGCGTGGCCGCGAAGCAGGGTGAGCTTGCGACGGCGTCGAAGCTCTTACGAGAGGCGCTGCCGATCGCTCACGAGATCCGCGACGAGGCGACCGCTCGGCAAATCGCGGAGCTCCTCGCGCAGACGTCGCGCGTCGAACCCACCCAGAGCGCGACGCTGCGGCCGGAGGGTGGCGTCTGGCACATCGCCTGGAGCGGCACGAGCATCCACGTGCCGGACATGAAGGGG
>DATCFJ010000702.1:0-3423 GCA_036509605.1 Polyangiaceae bacterium
AAGTCGAAGTCGCTGCTGGCTACGTACAGATACTTTGGCGCGGGCCTACCCGAGCGATCATTCGTGGCTACGTCCGTCGCGCCCGTGAGCGTGACCGTGTCGAGCACGAGGCCTGTCGGAAAATAAAAGCGTTCGAGCGGCGGCGCTTGCCCGTCGCCCGGCGAAAAACACGAGCACAGAGCCAACGCGGAAATTGCCGCGAGAAGTAACAGGGGTCGCATGCGCGCGCGCAGCCTAGTGCTCGATGCCACAAGTCGCAATCACTGCGTCTCGCGCCGTGGGCATCGTCGACGTGGCACTGACTCAGGCCTCAACGCCGGATCAGGATCGCTCGATGCTACTGTGCCGCTGGCGAGCCACGCGGTGCTCGCACACTAAAATTTTCGACCGAACCTCAGCCCAGATCGAGGATGATCACACCGCGTTCGCCGGGTTCGTCTTCGCTTGGCTTCGGTTCCGGGGCGGGATGGTACACGTCGAGCGGTAACTCGAGGCGCGGACGATCTAGCTCTTGCCGACGCTGCACGTCCTCTTCCCGCCGCCGGATCTGATCGATAATGAACGGAGGAAGCATCGTTCGAGTCCTCGCTTTCTGGTCAGGCTTGCGCCGGGGAATACTCTTGAACTGTAGCCACGCCGTACCGCGGGTCAAGTCAGACAAGCTCATGGGAAGCTTGAGCTTTTCGGCCCACGGTGTGGTAGGGGTGGGGAAAGCGTCTGAGCACGGCTCAGGCAGCCTTTCCGCGCCGGTCTGAACGGGGCGCGCGCCGGGGTTCACCTCTAGAGTACGGCTCAGATGGCGATTTCGTTAGCACCAGCGGCCGTAAATCGGCCATTGGGCGGATTGCGGACCCGGCCTGTACGGGGTCAGATTTCAGCTGTTGCTGGACTGCTCCTCCTCGCCTTGGTGAGCGTGGCAGCGCCCGTTTTCGCGAAAGCGTTTGAGATTTCGGACTCCGGCTGGGAGGGCACGAGCGAGCTGTACGCCCTCGCGCAGCAAGAGCTGGGCAAGGGTCGGGTCGAGGTCCTGGCCTCGCTCGACTACGAGCACCTGGGCAAGGACGACGGGCTGCTGGTGCTGCATCCGGAATCCGAGCTCGACTACAACGAGCTGTCCGCGTTCCTTCGCGCCGGCGGGCGCATGGCCGTGCTCGACGACCGAGGCGAGGCCGCGCACTTCTTGGCGCGGTTTCAGATTCACCGCGTGGAGGCGCCGCGCAACCCAGCCCAGTCGCTGCGCGACAATCCGGACTTAGCCATCGCCGTGCCCGCCGTGGAGCAGGTCGCAGGGCAGGAACAGAATCGACATCCGGTGGTGGCTGGTGTCGATCGCGTCGTGACCAATCACCCAACAGCATTGGTGCATCCGAACCTGACGCAGGTGTTGAAGATCCCAGCGACAGGTGAACCGGACGCGACGCTCGCGGTAACCGGCATCATCGCCAAGAGCGGGCGCCTATTCGCGATGGGCGATCCATCGGTCGTGATCAACGAGATGCTCCGTTATCCGGGCAATCGGGCTTTCGCCAGCGGACTGCTCAAGTACCTGGTCGAAAACGACGCGGGCGTCAGCCGCGGTGGGCGGCTGTACATCGTTGCCAACGACTTCAATCAGAAGGGGCACTTCGGCGGCACTCGCGGCGCGCTGGGCGAGCTCTCGAATCTGTCGGATTCGCTCGCCGAGCTGTCGGCGGACTTGGAGAAGAACGGCTTACCCGCGACCTTGGCTTTGGCGCTCGCAGTGCTAGCTGCCGGCGGCGCGCTGGCTTGGGCGGTCAGCTACAGCTCGCGGCTGTATCGCAGGTCGGTGCCCCGCTATGCGTTGGCCGCGCCGCTCCTCGCGCAAGGTGGGCTCGCCGGCCGCGCGGCCGTGCTATCGGCGCCGACGACCGATCCTGCGTTGCTGCTGCTCGAGCTGCGCTCCGCGCTGAGCGAAGCACTGTCCGTCATTTTGGGGCTATCCCGGCTCAGCTCGCCGGATCAAATCCTGGCCGAATTGAGCCGAAAACGCGTGTTCAACGCCGAACGGGTTTCGGAGATCGCAGCCTTGTTCCGTGACCTGGGCGACGCACCGGCCGCGCTGCTCTCCCGCAGGCGTCTGAAATTGGCGCGCGACCGAGTGCAGCAACTGGCACGAAAGGTGATGGAGATCCTGGCAGAAATCGAGGAGCGTAGCGCCACTTGATGCAAGCGTTGAACGTCAGTGAAATCGAAGCCGCCCGCGAGCGGCTCGCCGAGGTCAGGCGCCAAGTGAGCCGCGTGTACATCGGAGACATGGCCTCGGTCGACCTGATGGTGGTGGCGCTGTTGGCGCGCGGACACGTGCTCTTGGAAGGCGTACCCGGCATCGCCAAAACGACGTTGGTCAAGGCGTTCGCGGTGACTCTGGGCTGCTCGATTCGCCGCGTGCAATTCACGCCCGACTTGCTGCCCGCAGACATCACTGGGACGTACGTGCTCAATCCCAAGGACGGCACGTTCTCGCTGCGCGCCGGGCCGATCTTCGCCAACGTGCTGTTGGCCGATGAAATCAATCGCGCTCCGGCGAAGACGCAATCTGCGCTGCTCGAGGCAATGCAGGAGCGGCAAGTCACCATCGAAGGTGACCGCTTCGAGCTGCCCGATCCGTTTTTCGTGCTCGCGACTCAGAACCCAGTCGACCTGGAGGGCACCTATCCCCTGCCCGAAGCGCAAATCGATCGCTTCTTGGTCCGAGTAAATATGGGTTATCCGAGCGAACGCGACGAAGTAATGATGCTCCGCGCGCACGGCATCATCGCGCCCGAGCCGTTTGTCGTGCTGTCCGGCGCGGACGTCCTGCAGCTTCAGTCCATCGCCGCGCGCGTGCATGTGGAGGACGATATCTTCGACTACGCGGTGGCGCTCACGACCTTCACGCGTAACCATCCGCGCGTGGTCCTGGGCGCTTCACCGCGCGCCTCGCTCGGCTTGCTACGTGCCGCCAAATCCCACGCGGTACTGGCCGGTCGCCCCTTCGTCACCCCCGACGACGTCCGCTTCGTCGCTGCCCCCGTACTCGCTCACAGGCTAATCATGATCCCAGAGCTAGAAAGCGACGCGCGCGCCCGAAGCGCGCTCGTAGACGAAGCTCTCGCCAAAGTGAGCTACCGCCGCGCCGTGCGCCCAGTCTGATCGCCCGCTCTCCCGCCCGGTGCACGCAACGCGCCGCACGCTCGCGGCCCAGCGCGCGCTCAGCCGCATCCCCCTCTCGGTGCGCGCAACGCGCCGCACGCCTCGCGCCCCAGCGCGCGCCAAACAGCTCAGCCGGTCCCGGTAGGGACGGCCCTTTCGGGCCGCCCCCCGGACAGAACCCGGCGTACGGATTTCCCGTACCGGGCTCCCACCTTGGGTCAACGGAGCGAGAAGCGTTGCTCAGGCCAGGGATGATGAATGCGGGGAGGC
>DATCFJ010000703.1:0-7850 GCA_036509605.1 Polyangiaceae bacterium
GAGCCGCGAGCTCTTCGTGCTCGGGCGCAGCGGCCGCACCAAAGTCGTCCGCCTTATTTCTGGGTTGAGTTCGTTTATTTATTTCGTTGACAGGTTCGGGGGGAGGGAGCGGTGCTCGGCGACGGGGGTGGGTGAATTCCCGCGCATAGAGGCGCGTGCTGGCGGCGGGTTCGTGCGATCGACGAGCCGGCAACGCCGGAGCGGGGAAGCATTGAGCCCGATCTCACAACCAGCACTCCGCACGGAGTCACTTCGGCAGCGATCACATTCGAGACGCGGTCGCCAGTGCGCGGAGCAGAGTCCGAAGGCTCGCAGGCGCCCAAGATTGAACAAGCCGCCATTTTCAGACACTGAAAGACATCTGCGAGAGATCGCGCTGCCGCGCGACTTTCGGTGAGACAATGCAGCCTGCGCAAAGCGCCTCGCAACATGCCATCATGCGCCAATGCTCGAAGTACTGTTTGGGATTCCGATAGGCTTTCTGCTTTGGTTCTTCGTGCGTTATGGAGTGGGCGGCTTCTACACCGTCGGGCCTAACGAGCGCGCAGTGATCAGCACCTTCGGGCGCGCGCAGCGAACTGGGGGCAGTACGCTGGACGAGCCGATCGGGCCAACGCTGAGGGCGGACGAGCGGGAGCGGTATGCGTACCCGCAGGTCAAGGTGACCGGGCCCGGCTTCTATTGGAAGCTGCCTTGGCAGGACGCGCGCAAGGTTTCGGTCGCGACGAACACGGTGTCGATCGCTTACGACCCCGAGAGCATGAGCGCGAACTCCAATGGTCAGATTTTGGAGGCGGTCACCAAGGACCAGCTCAACACCGGCTTGAATGGCCAGCTGCGGTTCACGATTTCGGACCACAACTTGTACGCCTACATCTTTGGTGTAAAAAATCCGGTGGCGCACATCATGGGCTATTTCGTGTCGGTGTTGCGTGATCGCATTGCCAACTTCGAAGCGCCGGAGGCGGCTGGCGTACTTGCAGGCGCGGAAGCCGGCGGCGAGGTCGGCGCGAGTGTGCAGGGCATCTCTATCAACGACTTGCGCAAGAATTTGCGGGATCTGAACGATCACATGGCCGAGGACTGCGCGTCGGCCGCGGCCCGTTACGGCATCAGCTTGGACGCAGCGCTGATCACCGGCATCGATCCGCCGCTCGATGTGGACTCGGCCTTGGCGGCCATCAACACGGCGCACAACCATGTCTCGAGCGAGATCAGTTTGGCGCAAGCCGCGGCCGATCAAAAGATCGTGCAATCGAGGCGCGCGGTCGAGATCGAGACGCTCAACGCGCAAGCAGAGGTCGAGCCGCTGCTCACGCTCGCCGCGCAACTGCGCACGTTGCGCGCGAGCGGGGAGGCTGCGCTGTCGGCTTACGTGAGAAACGCGAAGCTTGGCCTGCGCCGCAAGGCGCGCCAACTGGTCCTTACCGCAGAAGGAGATGTGCGCTGATGGTCTTCCTCACTACCGTCGGCGTTACGTTTCTGGTCTGCCTGATCGGCGTCCCGGTGTGCTTGCTCTTCGTCCGCCAACTCGGCGTGTACGTCGTGGTGCAGGAGCGGCAATGCGTCGTCTTCGAGCTGTTCGGCAAGGTCCGCTTGGTCGAAAATCAGCCGGGGCTACACTTTCCGTGGCTCAGAATGGGCCTATTTGCGCCGTTGGTTTCGTTCTTCGGCAAGAAGCGCGTGGTCGATTTGCGGCTCGATCAGACCTACCTGCGCAGCCAACCGGTGAACTCGGAAGAAGGCGCGCCAATGGGCATCGGCGTGTGGTGCGAGATGTTCGTCAGCGACCCGCTCGCGTACCTGTACAAGAACTGGGATCCGGTCGGCTCGCTGCGCGCAAACGTCTCGAACGCCACCGTGCGCTGCCTAAGCAACATGAAGCTGTCCGAGATGCTCGAGACGCGGCATGCCATGAGCCAAGTCGTGCGTGAAGAGGTGTCGCTGAAATCGCGCGAGTGGGGCTACATGCTCGGCAGCACCTACATTCGCAAGGTGCACTTTCGCGACCTCGGGATGATTCAACAGATCGAGCAGAAGGTCGTGAATCGTTTGCGCCAAGTGACGGCCGCGATTCAACAGGACGGAACCAACCGCGTGAACGTGATTCGCTCCACGGCGGAGCGCCAAGCCGCCGTCGCGTTCGCGCAAGCCGCCGCAACTCGCCCGCAAATCGTCGGCGCGGCGCTCAGCGAAATCGCAAAAGACCCGCAAATTTCGTCGATTTTGTTCGAGCTGCTCGAAACACAGAATCTGCTCGCTGCGCCGGGCCTGGAGGTCAGCGTGCTGCCGCGCGGCACGCAATTCGTCGCAGCGATTCCCGGCACGGCGCTCGTCCCGACGTCACGCTAGCGGGACCGAACCGCCAAGTCGCCAAGCTCGCCAAGTCGCTCAGAGCGGCAAAAACACGAAGGGAATTGGGGGGCGGGCGCAGGCAGCGGAGCTCAAGCACATCGTTCACGGCCTGCTGCGGATATTCTGCGTTGCGAAGTGCCGCAGTTTCACGAGCAATCCCCCTTGGCGATCTCGGCGACTTGGCGGTTCGCAAGCAAACGACACCGGTGCGACTACGAAGCGCGCGGTGCGGCCAGCAGCTTCGTTAAGTCCCCGCTCTCGCTGAGCTTCACCAAGTCTTGAAAGCCGCCGATCAGGACGCCGTCGAGGAAGATCATGGGGAACGTGGGCCAGCCGGTCCACATTTTCAAAACGAGACGCCGACGCCACTCGCTCAAGTAGCTGCCGATACCTAGGTACTCGTAAGGAATGCCCTTCTCGTCGAGGAACTTGCGGGCCTTTTTCGGGAACGGGTTCTGCGTCATGCCGACGACGACCACGCGGTGTGCGGCGATCAGCGCCTTCACCGCGTCCACTTCCTCCTTCTTGTAGCTGGCGATCTTTTCGGTGATGGCCGGGTGGACTTTGGCTTCGGGGAAGGTATCGCGCATGGCTTGAACGCTTAACATTGCAGGCACTACGTGGCAGCCCTGGCACTGGTTTCTCGCATCGCGCCGGGCCATGCTAAACCCCGGGCGCCTTGTCCTTGCTGGAAGTCGCCAATCTCGGTTTTGGGTACAGTAATGAACGCCTATTTCAGGGCGTTGGTTTCCGCTTGGAGCCAGGCGAACGCGCCGGTCTGGTAGCGCCGAACGGAGCGGGCAAGAGCACGCTGCTGCGCGTTATAGCCGGTGAGCTCGAAGCCGACGAAGGCACCGTCACGCTCAAGAAGGGCGCCACACTCGGTTACTACCGGCAGGGCCATGAGGTGCGTGCCGAAGGCAGCGTCATGGACAACCTGCTCGCCGGCTTCGGTGATTTGCTCAAGCTGCGTCACGAGCTCACGCACGCACAAGAAGCCGCCGCGAGCGGCGAAGACGCCGCGCTCGATCGCCTGTCCGCCGCAATGGATCGCTATCAGCACGCCGGCGCTGATCAACTGGAGCGTCGCGTCGAGATGATCGCCATGCGGCTCGGCTTCACCCCGCGCGATTTGGAGCGCGACGTGCGCACGCTCTCCGGCGGCGAGCGCGGACGCTTGTCGCTCGGCGTCGTGCTCGCCACGGAACCCGAAGTGTTGTTCCTGGACGAGCCCACGAATCATCTCGATTTGGAGACGATCGAGTGGCTGGCCACGTACCTAGTGAGCTGGCGCGGCGCAGTGCTAGTGGTGTCGCATGATCGCGCGTTTTTGGACGCCACGTGTCCGATCACCATGGAGCTCGGACGAACCACGTTTCGCAGCTATCCGTTGCCCTACACGCGCTACTACGAGGAGCGCGCCGATGACATCGAGCGTGAGCGCCGGCTGGCCGAAGAACAAGCGACGTTCATCGCCAAAACCGAGGATTTCATCCGCAGAAACATCGCCGGCTCCAACACCAAACAAGCCCAATCCCGGCGCCGCATGTTAGACAAACTGGACCGCGTCGAGGGACCGGAAGACGTCTGGGCGCGTGCCGAGCGCGTGCGCTTTCGCTTCGCCGAGGTTCCGCGCAGTGGCGACATCGTGCTCGACGCCAAGGCACTCGCCGGTGTTCGCGGCGATGTAGAGCTGTTCTCGGATTTCGACCTACTGCTGCGCCGTGGCGATCGCCTGGGCATCGTCGGCCCCAACGGCTGCGGCAAATCCACGCTCCTGAAGTTGCTGGCTGGGCGCGGCGAAACGAGCGACCGCGGGGACGTGAAGCGCGGCACCAACCTGTACGACGGCTATTTCGATCAGCATCTCGGCTCGCTCGACCCGAAGCGAACCGGCGTCGACGAAATCCGCAGCGTGCGCGGCGATCTGAATTCAGACGGCGCGCGCCAATACCTGGCGCGCTTCCGCTTTTACGGCGACGACCCGCTGCGCAAAGTCGCGAGCCTGTCGGGCGGCGAGAGCACCCGCCTCGCGCTCGCCAAGCTGCTGCTCGAGCCGCGCAATGTGCTGTTCCTCGACGAGCCGACCAACCACTTGGACATTCCCGCCGCCGAGATTTTGGAAGAAGCGCTGGTCGGTTTCGAGGGCACAGTCGTGCTGGTCTCGCACGACCGCCGCTTTCTGGAGACCGTGACCACGCGCACGGCCAGCTTTCCTGCTTCGGGGAGCACGAAGCGCGCCGGACCGGGCGGCATCGACCTGTACGACGGCGGGTTCAAAGACTACGCCGAAGCCCAGCTTCGGAAGCAGGCCGCAGAAGCCGAGCTTTCAGCCGCGCGCGCCCGCAGCCAAGAATCCAACCGGCCAAAGGGCAAAAGAAGAGCATGATGAGCGAGTGGGCTCCCCTTTCGTACGCTGTACCGGGCGCTATAATGAGGCGCGTATGAGTCGCTCTTTACTTTCCAGAGTGTGCTGGGTGTTGGCGGTGGGCGTTCTTTTTGTTGGGTGCCATAAGCAAGCCGCACCGACACCCAGCGACGACACAGGCGCCACCCCGCAGGCGAACGAGCTGCCCCCGCTCGAGATCAAGGACGACACCCCGAACCTGCTCCTGACGTGGATCGACGACAAGGGCGACTTCCACGTCGTGCAAAAGCCCGCCGACGTGCCCAAGGAA
The DNA here is from genome assembly GCA_036509605.1 of Polyangiaceae bacterium. GTDB lineage: Bacteria > Myxococcota_A > Polyangia > Polyangiales > Polyangiaceae > PMG-095. The sequence continues at coordinate 5,034 of DATCFJ010000703.1, forward strand.
AGCCGTGACAACGTGCGCGTGGTCGTGACGACTCGCGAAGAGGGTACCGGCAAGCTCGTGTACGTCTCGAACATGAATGAAGTGACGCCCACCGGCAGCTACCGCGTGAAGACCATGACGCGCGCCGCGTGGGACGAGCTGGGAGCCGGCAAGCGCAAGGCGCGCTTGGAAGCGCTCGCACCGAGCGCTGTGCCCGCGCCGTCAGACTCCGCACCCGGTAACGCGCCCGCCGACGCCACCGCGGCACCCAAAAAGGCCCCCGCCTCCGGCATCAGCGCGACCATCTACGGCGCGTCCTGGTGCAAGCCTTGCCACGACACCGCCCGCTACCTAAAACAGCGCGGCGTCACCGTGGTCGACAAAGACATCGACGAAAACGAAGTCGCAGCTGCTGAAATGCGGCAGAAGCTGGCGCGCGCCGGCCGCTCGGGCTCGAGCATCCCCGTGATCGACCTAATGGGGCAGATCTTGGTCGGCTTCAGCCCGATGGCTCTAGACCAGGCGATCGAAGCGGCGCGCTCCGCGAAACCGCTTTAGTTTCCAACTGTTGCGTGCTCATCCGTTCTCCACGGACGGCTTGACGAACGCTTGTCCTAGACTAACGCTAGTGAGGCATGGTCCACCGCGACGCCGCCGGCCCGGAAGTTCCTCAGGGCTACTCCATCCGCGTCGCGTCGCGGCTAACCGGCGTCTCCTCGGACACGCTGCGCATGTGGGAGCGGCGCTACGGTTTTCCGAAGCCGCTGCGCAACGGTTCGCAGGTGCGGGTGTACACGGACGCGGACATCGAGCGCCTGGTGCTGGTCTCGCGTGCGCTGAAAGCCGGCTTTCGATCGGGCGAGGTGATTCATCGCGGCACCGAGGAGCTGCGCGCGTTGCTCGTCACCTCTGCGCTGGCGGAAGCCGAGAGCGAACAGCGGACCCCGACCATCGACTCGCTGCTCGCTCGTTTGATCGCCGACGACCCTGACGGCTTGCGCGACGAGCTCCGGCGCAGCGTCGCCCTGCATGGCCCGCGTCAATTCCTGATCGAGGTGGTAGCCCCCCTGGTCGAACGCGTCGGCGAAGCGTGGGCATCGGGGAAAATTGCGGTACGCCACGAGCACCTCGTCTCCGAGGTGCTCTCGAGCCAGCTGCGCTTGCTAGCCTCGGCATACGACGACCGCCTCTCGGGCCCAGTGGCGTTGCTGGCCGGCTTCACCGGTGAGCAGCACGGTCTGGGCCTGCACATGGTGGCGCTTTACCTCGCGCTCGAAGGCATCACCCCGCGGCTTTTGGGCGTGAATACCCCACCTGACCAAGTCGCGGAAGCGGCGGTCGCGCTCGACGTTCAAGTGGTCGGTTTGTCGATCTCCTCGAGCTCCGAGATCGCGGCCACCGAGGCGCACTTGCGGCGCTTGCTCAGCGCGTTGCCGAGCGGGATGCCAGTCTGGCTCGGCGGCAAAAATGCGCGCAAGGTGACGCTCGCTGACTCTCGGCTACAGCGGGTCAGCACTTGGCCCGAGGTCGACCGCGCCGTGGCGCGCTTGCGTTCTACGTTCGATTCGAGCGCCGAGCCGCGCTAAGGGCCCGGGGGCAGTTACTCGAAGACGACCGTTTTGTTGCCGTAGACGAGTATGCGGTCCTCGATGTGCAGGCGCACGGCACGCGCTAGCACCACCTTTTCCAGATCTCGACCCTTGCGCACCAAGTCGTCGATCGAGTCACGGTGCGAACAGCGCACGACGTCTTGCTCGATGATCGGACCTTCGTCGAGCACGGCGCTCGCGTAGTGCGCCGTCGCGCCGATCAGCTTCACGCCTCGTTGGTAGGCCTGGTGGTACGGCTTTCCACCCACGAAAGCGGGCAAGAACGAGTGGTGGATGTTGATGATTTTGCCCGGGAAAGAAGCGACGAAGTCCGAGCTCAGAATCTGCATGTAGCGAGCCAGCACGAGTAGATCCACGCCGCGTTCCCGCAATAAACCGAGCTGCGCAGCCTCCGCTACTGGTTTGTTTTCCGCAGACACGGGCACGACCTGAAACTCGACGCCGAATTGGCGCGCGACGCGCTCGAGCTCCGGATGATTGCTGACGATCAGTGGCAGCTCGCAACAGAGCTCCCCGCTCTGGTGCCGGAGCAGCAAATCATACAAACAGTGATCGTAGCGAGAGACGAACAAAGCTACGCGCTTGGCTTGCTTCTGATAACGGAGCTCGTAACGCATACCGAAGCGCTCGGCGACTTCCGAGATAGCGCGCTCCAAAGTCCCGCGGTCCGTCTGCAAGTCGCTCAGGTCGAAGTGCAAACGCTGGAAAAATTGGGCCGCGACCGTGTCCGTGTGTTGGTCGGAATCGAAGATATTCGCGCCGTGTCCGTACAAAACCTGCGCCAGCGCCGCGACGATGCCACGCCTGTCTGGGCAAGAAACCAGCAGGGTCGCTCGTTCGGATTCCGGAGAGCTCATGACCACCTTTATATAGCGCGGAACCCCGAGCGCGTACCGGGGCCACTGGACCCTCGGCAAATCAAGCATTAGATTTGTGCGGTGCCCGAGCCCTCCGACACCGTGCTGCGCGCTATCACTGACGACGGCGCTTTCCGCGTGATCACCGCGCGTACCACCCAAACCGTGCGCGGCGCTGTCGAGGCGCAAGGCGTGGCCGGCCTCACCGCCCGGCATTTCGGGGACCTGCTAACGGGCTCGATCCTGTTCCGCGAAACGATGGCGCCCAACTTGCGTGTGCAAGGCATCATCAAGGGCTCGAATGGCAGCGGCAGCGTGATCGCCGACTCCCACCCTTCTGGGCAAACGCGCGGGTTGATTCAACTAAAGGG
>DATCFJ010000704.1:0-4977 GCA_036509605.1 Polyangiaceae bacterium
ACTGGGCATTCATCCTGAAAGACTGCGAAGCCAAGGTCGTGCTCGGTTCGACCGCCGATGTTTTGTCGAAGCTCGACTCGATCAAGGAGCGCCTGCCGAGCCTCGTTTCCGTCGTCGGGCTCGAATTGCCGGAGAGCGATCCGCGTTCGTACAAGAAGCTGCTGATCGAAGGTCGAGCCCGACCGCACACCGTCGCGCATCCGAGCCCCGATCAGCCGGCGTGTTTCATTTACACCTCGGGAACTACTGGCCAGCCGAAGGGGGTCGTGCTGAGTCATTGGAATATCGCCAGTAACGTGATCGCTTCCGGTGAGCTGTTTCCGTTGCGCCCGACCGATCGCTCGCTCGCGTTCCTGCCCTGGGCGCACGCTTTTGGGCAAACCTGTGAGCTGCACATGCTGTTCAGCGTCGGCTGCGGGTTGGCGCTGAACGACGAGGTCCCGAATTTGGTGGCCAACCTCGCCGAGGCCAAGCCCACGATTTTGATCGCGGTACCGCGCATCTTCAATCGCATCTACGACGGCGTGAACAAGCAGATGACCGAGCGCCCGAAGCCGATTCAAACGCTGTTTCACGCGGGCATTCGCGCCGCAACCAAGAAGAAGCGCGGCGAGTCGCTGAGCCTCGGCGAAGGCTTGGCCCTAGCAGCAGCTGACAAGCTGATCTTCTCCAAGGTGCGTCAACGCTTCGGCGGACGCTTGCGCTTTTCGGTCAGCGGCAGCGCCGCGCTGGCTCGTGAAGTGGCGGAGTTCGTCGATGCACTGGGCATTGCCGTGTACGAAGGCTACGGCCTAACCGAGGCGAGCCCGGTCGTGACCGCGAATTGCCCAGACGCGACGCGCCTGGGCACCGTCGGCAAGGCCTTGCCCGGGGTCCGTATCGAGATCGACTTGGTGGCTACAGGCGACGCAAAAAACGGCGAAATCGTCGTCTACGGCGATAACGTCATGCGCGGCTACCATCATCGCGAAGAAGAAGAACGGCAAATGCTGCAGGCGGACGGCGGCTTGCGCACCGGTGACATGGGCTTCGTCGACGAAGACGGGTACCTGCACATTACCGGCCGCATCAAGGAACAGTACAAGCTCGAGAACGGGAAATACGTCGTGCCCTCGCCGCTCGAGGAGGATCTGAAACTCTCGCCGTATGTCGCGAACGTGCTGCTCTTTGGCTTGAACCGTCCGTTCAACGTCGCGCTCGTCGTGCTCGATGAAGCCGCTGTGGTGCGCTGGGCTCGCGAGAAGAACATCGAGATCAAAGACATAACGCGCGACCTTGCGGTCAAAGAGCTGATCGAGAAAGAGCTCGCGGAACGCGGCCAGAACTTCCGCGGCTACGAGAAACCGCGCGCTTTCGAGCTGATCCGCGAGGATTTCACGGTCGAAAACGGCTTGCTCACCCCTTCGCTCAAGGTGCGCCGCAAGTTGGTGCTCGACCGGTACCTGCCGCTTTTGGAAGCGCTGTACAGCTCGCGTTCCGCCAAAGCCTAACACTCACCCTTGACGTTCTGAGAAACGCGTGCGACATTCTCCGTCGCTGGGGCGAGCGCAGTGCTGCGTCCGCATCTGTCGCCGGGCGCCCGGCGTTCCGAGGAGTCATCCGATGAGCTGCCACCCGAATCAACTGATGCAAGCCCCGCCCCGCAGTCATGGGCGTAAGGCCTTTGCATTTGTTCGCGCGGCAGCGCGACGTCCGACCGAGACCTAGCGCGCTTCTCACGCCTGGCTCGGTAAGCGCCGCGGCACCGCAAGGTCCCGCGGCTTTTTGCATTTTGCGTGGCTTCCTTCGAGGTTTCCTGTGTCTTTTCCGCAAGCTTCCCATCCGTTCAGAAGAGGCTCCTTGTTCCGCGAGCTCGTGGCCTTAGCCTGGCCGATCACCGTCTCGACGCTGTCGTTCACTGTGATGACGGTCGTCGACACTGCGTTCGTCGGTCGCTTGGGCCCCGCGTCGCTGGCCGGTGTTGGTCTTGGCGGCATCGCGCTGTGGACTGTGATCTGTTTTGGCTTTGGACTGCTGCGTGCCGTCAAGGTGCTGGTGTCACAAGGCATCGGCGCGGGCGAGGGAGATGCCGTCTTGCCGTTCCTCGGCGCCGGCGTGTACTCGGCGCTAGTGCTGAGCGCGCTGGCGTTGCTCGTCGGGTTACCGATTGCCCATTATTTGCCGCAGTTTTCCGCGGGCCGCGAAGCAGGGCACGTGGCCTACACTTACATGTCGATCCGGCTGTTGGGTGCACCGATCGTGCTCTTGAGCTGTGCCGTCCGCGAAGCGCGTTACGGCCTCGGGGACTCGCGCTCGCCGATGTACGCGGCGCTGGTCACGAACTTCATTCACATCCCACTCAACTACGCGCTGATCTTCACGGCCGGGCTGGGCATTGCCGGAGCCGCTTACGCCACGCTCTTCGTGCAATTGATAGAGCTGGTCTGGATGCTCGCCATCCAAGCTAGGCAAGGCCTCGGCTTGCGCAGCACGCGACTCAAGCACGTGGCAGACGTGTTCCGCATGGGCGTGCCCACAGGCAGTGAGTTCCTGCTCGGAGTAGCCGCGTTTTCGGCGCTGGTCCTTTTGATCGCCAGGATGAGCGAGACCGATCTGGCGGCGCATCAAGTCGCCCTGCAGATCCTGCATTTTGCGTTCATGCCCGCCGTTTCGATCGGCGAGGCGGCCTCGGTGCTGGCAGGTCAGGCCGTCGGCGCAAACGACGATCGGCGCGTGCTCAGGGTCGCGCGGAACGCGCTGGTTTTGGCCAGTAGCTATGCGGCGCTCTGCGCGATGGTGTTCGTGCTCGGCGCAATCCCTTTGCTGCGCCTGTTCACGACCGACCTGAACGTGCAGCGCGTCGGCGTGCGTTTGCTGTACGTCGCGGGCGGCTTTCAACTGTTCGACGCCGCCAATATCGTCGCCCGCTCCGTCCTGCGCGGCACGGGAGACGTGCGCGCGCCCGCCGTGATCGCGATTTGTTCTGGCTGGACGTTCGTTCCGGCCCTGACTTGGTTCTGGGGCATGCACCACGGCTGGGGCGCAGTCGGTGGTTGGCTCGCGCTCACCGTCGACATCATCTTTGGTGCGCTCGCCTTTTGGTGGCGCCTCGGTCGCGGGCTCTGGCTGCCCGCCGCGCGCGAGTCACGAGAGCGCCTAGCGCGCGATCCCAGCGCGGCTGTGGCACAAGCAGCCGAGTGATCAATGCGTCGGCAGTGCCAGCTCGGTGCTGCCGACGCGCAGCTTGACCGCGCCCACTGAAGCGCGCAGGAAATCCTCCGAGATCAGCAAGAACCCGCCGGAGATATCGCTAAACCCTCGATACGCCGCGTCGACCTCAGCGAGCAGGCGACCATCCGCAGCGAGCAGGTGGACGGCGCGCGTCGCCCCTCCGGGCGCGTGCTCGCGGAGGACCCGTGAGCCCCAAGCCAGAGCTCCATTCGCGTGCAGCAGCACGCGACGGTAAGCACCCGGTTGGAGACGCAATGACTTGGCGCTCGTGCCGGACACCTCGGCGTTTACTTTCTTGATGCGCTGAAAGAGCGCGCGATACGTGAAATCGCTAATCCAATCTGGAGTGCAGTAGCCCATCACGTCACCGTAAACCTGCGGATCGAGCAGCAAGTGGTTGAGCGAATCGAAACCCCAGACCCCGATTTTGCCGCCTTTGTACGGGAACGGCCCAGAATCTTGGAGGCTCACGGCGCACGGCGCGTGGTCTCGACCGAGCGCATGTCCCAGCTCATGGGCCATCGTGTCCGGAGCATCGCTATTCGATCCATCCGAGAAGATGCCCAGCCCGACTGAGCCTCGCTCCTGCACGTCTCCCGGATCCGTGACCACCGACAAGCCGACCGTACAGTCCGTGACGCAGAATGTATTGAAGCTCGAAGTCGGTGTCAGCATGCCGTAGTAGAAGACGTTCGCTGCTGGCGCGTCCGCGGCACGCTGCGCGTACAAAGCGTCGAGCAGTTCGTCCCAGCCGGCGTTCGAGCTGACCGCGATCGCAGTCGTGAGCGGCGCACGCGCGGAGATCGAGATATCTGCGAGCGGATACATGGACAACACGCGAGCCCGGAAAATCGCCAATTTTTCAGCCGAAACGTCGGGCTCGACCCCGCCGACGACGATCGGCACGACCACCACGTGCAGCGCATCTCCCGCGCTGTCGGCTCCCAGGGCGCTGCGATCGCGCGCTGGGTAGCGGTCGATCACCGGACCGCCTTGCCCATCACGGAGCGTCACCGAATAGCTCGAGCTCGGCAACACCGCGTCGGCACCGATCGGAAAGTTGAACGTGGATCCGAAGTCGCTGTGCTGCGAGGCCGCGCGGATCAGCTTCTTGCTGTCGACCTGCAGCGGCGCGCCTGTCGCGGCAAGCTCGAGCGACACGGACAGCTCGCGAGCTCGGAACCGCTCAGCGGGCTGCACGTACACTCGTAAAATACTGTCCTTGTTCTGGATCAGCGGCGCGTTGCCGGGCACGGCGGCGCCGTTCAGCTCGAGCGGCACGCGCATCGTCTGCCAAAACGAAACCTCGGAAATCGCGATTCCTTCTGCTGCGTCTGAGGCGTCACTCGCGCCGGCAGCGCCCGCCGCGCCGGCAGCATCCGCCGCGCCGGCAGCGCCCGCCGCGCCGGCAGCGCCCGCTTCCATATCGAGCGCACCCGCGGCTCCACCGGCTGTTTGCACGCACGCCGCGCACGCCGCGTGTCCAGCGCCCGCGGCGCCTACGGGCTCAGCCACGCCACCACCACAGGCCAGCGCCGAGCTCGCTAGCGAAAGCACCGACCAGGCGAAGAGACGCGACAAAACCAGGTCAGCCTAGCACCACCCGCGACCCTCGCGTCGCAGCACCCGAAGGCGGTCGACGCGAAGGCGCGCGCGGCAATTTCAGTCCAACGTCACTTCGCCGGCTTGGCGGCGGCTGCCGGCTTCGCCGTCGGCGCTGCCGCTGCTTTCATCGCCGGTTCGGCCGGCTTCGCTGCGGGTTTGGCC
>DATCFJ010000705.1:0-8301 GCA_036509605.1 Polyangiaceae bacterium
TCCGCCGCTAGGCGATGCATACGCGTTTCTCGACCTTCGATGAAGTACGAGCCGGAGATATGGCCGTATTCTGGGGAAATCGCCAGCATGACGGAGGTGCGCGCGCCCTTGCCGAGCGAATCCGGACCGCGCATGTCGAAACCGGTTTGGAGCAGCTTGGTGGACACGACACCAGGATGCACCGCGTTGACCAGCACACCGCGGCCTTTCAGCCGCCGTGCGAGCTCGACCGTGAACAGCACGTTTGCGAGCTTGGACGTCGCGTACGCTTGGTAGCCGTCGAACTTTGCGCGAGTGTTCTCGATGTCCTCGAGATCGATCGAGGCGCGGCTGTGAGCGATCGAGCTCAGGTTCACTACACGCGACAGCGCTGCACCGACGCTGCTCGCCAATACCAAGTGCGTGAGCAGCACGTGAGCGAAATGATTCACAGCCAGCGTCAGCTCGATGCCGTCTTCGCTGAGCTCGCGGCGCTTCATGTACACGCCAGCATTGTTGATCAGCGTGTCCAGGGCGACGCCGCGCTGCTCTAGCTCGGCGGCCAACGCGCGGACCTGCGCCAGCGAAGAAAAATCAGCCACCACGGGGGCGGGCGGAGTGCCGCCCGAAGCGCTCTTGACCTCTTCGTAGGCGTCTGCGACGTGAGCCGGGTTGCGACCGTGCACGATCACGCGCGCGCCAAGGCGCGCCAACTCGAGCGCGGTTTCCCGACCAATACCGTCTGTCGAGCCGGTGACCAGCACGACCGCATCGGTTTTATGAGGGGTCGCCCGCATCGCTAGAACCTGCCGACAAGCAGCGCGATCGTCAAGTCGACTTGGGCGACAATCTCATGGTTTTCGCAGCTCTTTGATGGCCGAGCCGACGTCTTTGCCGTTCACGACGGCGCCCGTCGACTTGAGCTGCTTCATCGCGATGCCCGTCGCTTGTCCGTCGTTGCCGGCGGCTTTGATTAGTTCAATCACGGGAGCGAGCGCGGCTGTGATCTCCGCGACGCTCAGGCTCTTCGGGAGATACGTGCCCAAGATCTCGATTTCCTGCTGCAGAACCGCTCGCTTGTCCGCCTCGGTCGTCGAAGCCAGCGTCTCCTCGTTCGATTTGACCAGCTTGCGCAAAATCGCCAGCGTTTCTTCGTCGCTGCCGGTTCGCCCGGGGCGAGCGGCCTCGGTGGTGATCTCGCCCATCGCGACGCGCAGGATCTCTTTTTCCACAGTCGCCCCCGCCTTGATGGCCTGGAACATGCGCGCCTTGATCTGATCGATGAGCATCGAGAGCCTCCACGCTCCTCATACTCTGTCGCGCGCAACCTTGGACGCCGCCTTCCGTCTTCGAGGCATCGCGAACGAAAAAATGCCGCCCGGCCCACTTGCGCGACTGTAGCTGTAGATGTATCTATTAGTTATATCGTTACGATGTATCGCGTCGCGTTAGCGGCTCCAGGTAGAGGCAAGAACTGAGATAAATATCTGAAATGAAAGAACAAATGCACCATCGACACCACCCTCACGGCCCGTACGGCGGCCGCCCGGACTTCGTTCCGGAAGACGTCGCGCACCTCAAAGACTGGGTTCACTCCCAGGGCCGTCGTGGCCCGTTTGGCCCGCGGGGCCCGGTCGGTCCCCCTGGCGGTGGTCACGGCGGGCACCGTCCCCCTTCGTGGGGGGATTGGTTTGGCTCACCGCCGCCTCGTGCTGAGCGCGGTGGCGTGCGCTACCTCGTGCTCGATGCGCTCTCCAAACAACCGCGGCACGGCTACGAAGTCATTCAAGTCATCGAAGAGCGCAGCGGCGGTTCGTACCGCCCGAGCCCCGGTGTGATCTACCCGACGCTGCAAATGCTCGAGGAGCTCGGCCACGCTCGCGTGGTGGAGCAAGACAATCGCAAGGTGTACGAGATCACTGACGAGGGTCGGGCTGATCTGCACGCACACCGCGAAGAGGTGTCCGACTTCTACGAGCGCTTCGAGGAAGACTCCTGGGAGACGTACGTCGAGGACTTCGGCGACATCATGAAGCGGCTCGGCCGCTTGTTTAAGACGTTTCGCCGGGTGGGGCGCCGCGGAACATTGGCACCAAAAACGATGAAGCGCGTGGGCGAGATCATCGACGCTGCAATTCGCGATATCGAAGCGGCCTTCGACGAGGACCGCTGAGCAATGCCGCTCGCTTTTGCTCGCCCGCCTCGGCTTCGCCGCTCAACGCTTGCGTACGGCAGGCTTCGCCGGCGCCGCCTTGGCCGCGACCAGAGCGGGTTTTGCTTGGGTTTTTGGGGCCTCGCCCGGAACCTCCGCAGGCAGTTGGCTGGTCTGCAGGTTCGCGAATCTGCGCCTCGGTCACCGCGCCAGTGCCTTGCATGAAGCCAACGATCAACGCCAACCGCGCGTCTAAGCTATAACAGCCAGGAACAGCCATGACCGCCATCGTCTCCATCCAGAACGCCACCAAAGACTACCGCCTGGGAAAGGTCGTGGTGCCCGCGTTGCGCGGCGTCAGCTTGGAAGTCTCGCAGGGTGAGTTCCTGTCCATCGCCGGCCCCTCGGGCAGCGGCAAGACCACGCTGCTCAATTTGATTGGCTGTGTGGACACCGCGACGACCGGTCGCGTCGAAGTAGCGGGGCGGGACACGGCGAAGCTCAGTGAACGCGAGCTCACGCGTCTGCGCCTGAACACCATCGGCTTCATCTTCCAAAGCTTCAACCTGGTCGGCGTGCTGGATGTGTATCGCAACATCGAGCTGCCGTTGCTGCTCCAGCACACGCTGACGGCTGCCGAGCGCAGCAAACGTGTGCTCGCCTTGCTCGAGCGTGTCGGTCTGCGCGAGCACGCGAAGCACCGCCCGAACGAGCTCTCCGGCGGTCAACGCCAGCGCGTCGCGATCGCCCGCGCGTTAGTCACGCACCCGATCCTGGTTCTGGCAGACGAGCCGACCGCGAATCTCGATTCCGTAACCGGCGAGCACATCTTGGATCTGATGAAGGAGCTGAACCGCACGGAGAAGACAACGTTCATCTTCTCCACGCACGACGCTCGCGTCATGGCGCACGCCAGCTCCCTCGTTCGCCTGGCCGACGGCAAGCTGGACCTTAGCGGCGCCGCCGCTGCCAGCCATGATTTGCCGCCGAGCGGTCCTGGAGCCGCGGTATGAAGGGGTTTCTCGACACTTTCTCGGTCGTCGTTCAGATCGCGTTTCGCAATCTATTCTCCAACCGCTACAAGACGCTGATCGTCGGCGGCATCATCGGTTTCGGCGCCTTCTTGGTGGTGCTTGGCACGTCTCTGCTCGACAGCGTGGATCACTCGATGAGCCGTAGCATCATCGGCAGCGTCGCGGGTAACATCCAAGTCTACTCCTCCGCGTCCAAGGAAGACTTGGACGTGATGGGCGGCTTCAACTTCGACGCCAATGACATCGAGCCGCTGAACGACTTCGCGCACGTGCGACAAGTGCTGATGAGCGTACCCAACGTGGCGCAAGTCGTGCCGATGGGCATCAACGGTTCGATGGTGCTTTCTGGGAACACCGTCGACCAGGCGCTGGCCAAGTTGCGGCTGAGCGTGAGCGCGCGCGCCCAGGGCGATACCACGCCCGCTTTGCTCCAAACCTACGCGGACCAAAAAGACCACGTGCGCCAGATCGTGACCGTGCTGCAAAGTGACGTAGAGAACGTCAAGCGGCTGCACGATGAAAAAGCGCTCGTCACAGACGACCTGGGCTCGGTGGCTCGCGCAGCATCGCCGGCGTTTTGGGCTAATTTCGACACTCAGCCGCTCGATAGCCTGGAGTTCTTGGAGAACCGCATCGCGCCTTTGGCGACCGACGCTGATATGCTGTTCCTGCGTTATGTCGGCACCGACCCCAAGGTGTTCGCCAAATCCTTCGACCGCATGGGGGTTGTCGAGGGTGAGGCGATCCCCGAAGGCAAGCGCGGCTTCATGTTCTCGAAGTACGTCTACGAAGAGCAGATCAAGCTGAAGACTGCGCGCGGCCTGGACAAGATCCATGAAGCGCTCACCACCCGCGGCAAGAAGATAGCTACCGACGAAGAGCTGCAGCGCTTGGTGCGTGAGGCTTCGACGCAGGTCAAAGAGCTGTTGCTCGAGCTGGACGCGCCCAAAACGCGCCTGTTTCGCCAGAAGCTGCAAGGCGCCCTGCGCTCCAACGAAGCGGACGTCGGTAAATTGCTGGGTCAGTTTCTAAACGCAAACGATCAGAACTTCGAAGAGCGCTACGCGTTCTTCTACCGAGAGCTCGCACCTTCGCTCGAGCTGTATCGCGTGCGCATCGGTGACACGCTGACGATCAAGGCCTTCACGCGCAGCGGCTACGTGCAGTCCGCGAATCTGAAGGTGTACGGCACGTTTGCCTTCAAGGGTCTGGAGAAATCTCCCCAGGCTGGCACTATGAATATGATGGATCTGGTCAGCTTTCGCGAGCTGTACGGCTTCATGACCGACGACCGCGCCAAAGAGATTGCCGACATGCGTGCGGGCTCCGGGGCAAAAGAGGTCACACGCGAAAACGCCGAGAGCGAGCTGTTCGGCACTGCGCCGACCGCGCTGGCGGCCGCCCCAGTAGCGGACGACTTGAATCAGGAGCTGTCGACGCTCGCCGGTAGCCGTCAGCGCGGTGAAGAAAGACCGTACGACCCGGCTCAGCTCGAACAGGGTGTGATCCTCAACGCAGCAGTCCTGCTCAAAGACGATACGCAAACGGCTCGGACCGTGACCGCCATCGAAGCCGCGGGTAAACAGGCGGGTTTGCCGCTCAAGGCCATCACCTGGCAAAAGGCGGCCGGCCTGATTGGCCAGTTCGCGACGCTGATGCGGGTGGTGTTGTTTACGGCGGTGCTGATCATCTTCGTGGTCGCGCTCGTGATCATCAACAACGCGCTGGTGATGGCCACGCTCGAGCGCGTGCGGGAAATCGGCACGCTGCGCGCAGTTGGCGCCCAACGCCGTTTCATTCTGGCCATGCTCGTGCTCGAGTCAGTCGCAGTAGGGTTAGTGTTCGGTGCGCTGGGCACCGCCGTGGGCGCGGGGCTGATCGCGGTGCTCGGGAAAGTGGGCATCGCCGCCGGCAACGACGTGCTGATGTTCTTCTTCTCGGGGCCGCGGCTGTATCCGCTGCTGGCCTCGCATAACCTCGTGCTCGCCCTCGGTATCGTGCTCGTCGTGAGCATCGTCTCCAGCGTTTACCCAGCGTGGATCGCCATGCGCATTAGCCCGCGCGAAGCCATGCAATCGGAGGAATGATGCTCTCGTCGTTGTTTCTAGATTTTCGAATCGCGTTCTTGAGCTTGCTCGAGCACCGGCGGCGTGCCTTCTTCTTGGGCGCGGCGGTGGCCGCGGTCACCGCGTTGCTCGTGCTGCTCAACGGCTTGTCTGCCGGCATTCGCAGCACCTTGGTCGACACGGCGACAACCTTGAGCACTGGCCACTTGAACGTGGGTGGCTTCTACAAGGTGACCTCGGGGCAAGCGGGACCTGTCGTGGTCGACTACGAAAAGGTCAAAGAAACCGTCGTCAAAGTGCTGCCCGAGCTGGACTTCACGGTCGAGCGCGGCCGCGGCTGGGGCAAGATCGTGAGCGACACTGGCGCGATGCAGGCCGGCATCGGCGGCATCGACATTCAACGTGAAGCTTCGTTCAAGTCGGTGCTGCGCATCAAGAGCGGCAATATCGACGACCTCGCCCAGCCGAATACGATTTTACTGTTCGAGGCGCAGGTCAAGAAGCTCAAGGTGAAAGTGGGAGACGCCATCACGATCTCCGCGCAGACTACGCGCGGCGTCGCGAACACCATCGACTGCCGGGTGGTCGCGGTCGCCGAAGATGTCGGGCTGCTCAGCCAGTGGAACGTGTTCGTCTCGAACGATTCGCTGCGCACCCTGTATCAGCTGCGCCCTGGCGTCACAGGCGCGATTCAGATTCACCTCAAGCCGCAGTACCAAAACGATCTCGCGCCTCTGGCGGCGCGCCTGCGCGCGTCACTCGAGAAAGCGGGCTATCGCATGATGGCCCCCGATCCGAGGCCCTTTTGGATGAAATTCGAGAGCGTCACCCGCGAAGATTGGACGGGGCAGAAGCTCGACGTGACCTCTTGGGAAGACGAGCTGTCGTTCATGATGTGGACGCTCAGCGCGCTCAACGGAATTAGTGCAGTTTTGATGGTGATCCTGGTCGCCATCGTCATCACCGGGATCATGAACACCATGTGGATCGCCATTCGTGAGCGGACTCGTGAAATTGGAACTTTGCGCGCCATCGGCATGCAACGCGGCAGCGTCGTCCGGATGTTCCTGTGGGAATCCTTCCTGCTGGGCGTATTCGGCGCGATCGCCGGCGCGGTCGTCGGAGCCATGACCGCGGGCGTGCTCAATTCTGCGAACATTCACGTGCCGTTGTCCGTCCAACTATTTCTGATGTCGGACACCTTGAAGCTCAGCGTGCTGCCCAAGGCCTTGGGTGGAGCAATTGCGCTGATTTCCATCGTGACCGGTCTCGCTGCGCTGTATCCGGCCCTGCGCGCCGCCCGTCTGAAGCCCGTGGACGCGATGTCCCATTTCGGTTGAGGTTTCCCTGATGCATCGAAGAACCGTCGTCAAATCGTTGGTCGTTGCGGCTGCCGCGGGTTCCGCGCTCGCTCTGCCGCGCCTGGCTGCAGCCGCCGCTTCTCAGGCTGAGATGATCGAGCTGTTGAAAGGCGTCGATGACCGTCAACGAAACCAGGGAGACTGGCGCTCCAACGTGTACATGGAGCAAAAAGAGAAGGACAAGGTCGCGGTCGTATACGAAGCACTGGTCTTCCGCCGCAGTGCCGACCAACGCTTCATGATCTTGTTCACCAAGCCCAAGGCCTCTCAAGGCCAAGGCTACCTGCGCGTCGATCAGAATCTGTGGTTCTACGATCCGGCGGTGGGCAAATGGGAGCGGCGCACGGAGCGCGAGCGTATCGGCGGCACCAACTCGCGCCGTTCTGACTTCGACGAATCCCGTTTGGCGGAGGAGTACGACCCGGAGGACAACGGCGAGGAAAAGCTCGGTGTCTACACCGCGCAAGTAATGACTCTGAAGGGCAAGCCCGGTTTGGATTTGGCGTTCCCCGTGCTCAAGCTGTGGATCGATAAAGCCACGAAAAACGAGCTAAAACGCCAGGAATTTGCGCTCTCCGGCCGGCTACTCCGCACGTCGTACTATCCGAAGTGGCAGAAGATTTACAGCGAGTCCAGGAAGGCCGACATCTGGTACCCGCAAGAGATCCGCTTTTATGATGAGGTCGAGAAGCAAAACTCGACGCTGATCTTGATCAAGTCGGTGGATCTCAAGCCGCTGGAGGCGAACTTGTTCACCAAGGCTTGGCTCGAGAGTAAGGCGCGCTGAGTGAATCGCTCAGTCGGCTTGGCGCGCTCGAGCGCAGTGCTCTGCTGTGTGCTGTTCAGCGCGCTCGCACGCGCGCAAGATCGCCCGAGCGAACAAGACATGTTCGGCGGCGCTCCGCCCGCAGCCGCACCCGCAGCCGCACCCGCACCCGCAGCCGCACCCGCAGCCGCACCCGCAGCCGCCCCCGTTGAGCCCGCGGCTCCGCCCGCCGACTCCCGCGATAGCCAAGTCCTGGGCAGCGCCGAACATGCGATGTTCAGCGAAGAAGCCGCCCCCGAGGACCCACTGAAGATCGGCGGGCAGCTGTATTTACGCGCCCAAACCACCGGCGCCCGCGGCCAAGCGCCGGGCAATTGGAGCTTCAGCGCACCTTCGCTGCTAGACGCCTACTTGGACGCGCGCCCGAACGACCGCGTGCGCGGTTTCGTGCTCGGTCGCATGGTGTTCGATCCCACGCTGCCGGCGAGCGCGTCCGACTCGGCGTCGATTCGCGCGGTTAGCGCGACCGGCGGAACTTCGGGCAGCCAGTCTCTATCGTCGTTGTTTACGCAGCCGACGCGCGGTCCAACCGTCACGCTGGATCAAATGTGGCTGCGCTTCGACGTGGCGCACACCGTGTTCGTCACCGCGGGTAAGCAACACGTGCGTTGGGGCACAGGTCATTTTTGGGCGCCGACGGATTTTCTGCACTTGCGCCCACGCAACCCGTTAGATGTCTTCGATGCTCGAACCGGCACTACGATGCTCAAGCTGCATCTACCGGTCGAATCGCGCGCCTGGAATTTCTACGGCTACCTGCTGACCGAGAGCAATACCTCCACAGCAACGCTCGGCAGCGTGGCTGCGGCAACACGCGCGGAGCTTGTACTTGGGCCGGCAGAGCTCGGTCTGGGCGCGGTCGGTCAGCGCTCTGAAAAGCCAA
>DATCFJ010000706.1:0-3559 GCA_036509605.1 Polyangiaceae bacterium
CACGGCGTGCGCCACGTGGCGCACCTCGCTTACGCAGACGAGCTTGCCGGGCTGGTGACGGCCCACGCGGGTCGACTCTCTTACACACCCATCGTGAGCGGCGGCTCGCACGGCGCCGCGTTGCCCGGCCGCGTGACGACCGCGTTCGCCGACGGCAGCTTGGAAGCGCGCGCCGACCTAACTCTCGACGCGGAGAAGTCGCACCTACTGCTTTGTGGCAACCCCGACATGATTCTCGAGCTCACGGCCGTGCTGACGCAGCGCGGGCTGCGCAAGCATCGCGTGCGAACGCCAGGCCACATTACGTCTGAGAAATACTGGTAAAGCGCCGCCGAACGTCAGACGCCGACTCTGCCGTACACCGGTAGCGCGGCGCCGGAGATGTCCCGCGCCGCGTCCGAAAGCAAGAACGCGATTACCCCGCTGAGCGACTCGATGCTCACCCACTGCGCGTGATCGCTTTTGGGCATCGACGCGCGGTTTGCAGCCGTGTCGAGCGTGCTGGGCAACACGGCGTTGATGCGCACGCCGTCCGCCAGCACCTCGCCGGCAGCGGCTTGCACGAGCGCGACCAACGCGGCCTTCGACGCCGCGTATGCTGCCGCATGCGCGCCCTCCCAAGGCCGCACCGCGACGCGCGAGCCCACCGCCACGATGCTGCCCGACTTGGCCATCACGAGGCGCGGCAGCAGCGCCTGCAAACTGACGCGCGCTGTCTCCAAATTCGCGCTCATCAGCGTGCTCCAGGTCGCGTGGGCTCCTGCCTCGAACATACGCTGACCGCCTTGCCAGGTGCCGGCGACCAGCACCGCGCCAGCAATTTCGGAGTCGCCGAGGGCGCTTGCCCAATCCGGTTCTGAGCTGATGTCGAAGCTCAGCGTGCGACAGCCCGCGACCCCGCCCAATTCCCGGTGCGCTCGAGCCGCGTCGCGATCGACGGCGATCACTCGCCGTCCACCTGCCGCGAGCGCGCGCACCACGCCGGAGCCGAGCGCGCCGCTCGCGCCAGTGACGACGATCTCGCCGGTCATGCTCAAAACACCACGCCCAGGGAGAAGCGAGCCAACAGGTCGAACGGATACAAGAAGCCATTGAGGTTGGCTTGGTTGCCCGCGCCATCGAGCTTGATAATCGTCTCGTCCTTCGGACAGCTGTTGGTCACGGTGAGCGGATCCTTGTAACAGCGATTCTCTCGGTTGAGCTCGTAACCAAGCCCAATTCCGCCCGCGATCGTAAACGCGCCCCAGCGGCTGTGCTGACCGAACATCACGAAGAACTCGCGGTCCGTGTGACTGACCGAATCGATGGCGACGCCGCGGTCTTTCGTGTCGTAAGTGTAGGCGTAGTTGGTGAAGCCCACGCGCAGCACGTTGCCTTCGAGGGGCCTCCGCCCAAACCAAAACCCCGCGTCCAACGCCGCCCCGGAGATCGCGCCGATTCCGTTGGAGGACTGCGTGATCGTCGAGCTTTGGTAGTCCGAGTAATTCAAGGTCGGCGGTGAGTGAGTCGTGACGAACACGGGCACGAGCTCAACCGTGAGGAACTTGTAAACTTGAGCCTCCAGCTCGAGCCCGAGCCGCCCTTCCAGCAGGAAGTTGAATGGGTCGATTCGAACTGAGATGTCCGGCATCTTGAAGCCGTCGTCCGGATTTTGCGGCGGCGGCGGTGGCGCGCCATAGCCGCCACCGGGGCTGCCGTTCTCCATTGGGGGAGGGGGATCTTGGGGGTACACGGGCTGCTGCGGAGGCGGATAAGCAGGGGCGTTGGGCGCAGGGCTCGCCACCGGAGCCGGCGCAGGTCCTGGCTGCAGCTGTGGGGGCTGCGGCAACGGTGCGGTGGTGGGGCTCGCGGCAGGGCCAGGGCTCGGCGCGGCTGCAGGCGGGAAAGCTGCCGTTGCGGGCCCTGGCGCGCCTTGCGCGAACGCTCTACTCTCGAGGATGAAAGCTGGACTCGAGAGAGCCACGATTAACGTCGTCGAGCGCGCAAGTTTTCCCATAGCGCGATGATAGAGCAGCTCTAGGCCTCGCGCGAGTCGGCTCCCGTCGTGGCTAGCGCGGAACAAACTCCGTGAAATCAGCGCGATCCAGGGCTGTGGCGGCGTTGCTAGGTCTGTCAAGACACGCTAGGGTCGACGGCCCCTCAGCAGCTGTCGGCCACGCTCCGGGCTCCCTGCGCGCTGCGGTAACACCATCGGAGACTCGCTCAGCATGGCTCTACAGATTCAATTGGCTTCGGGCGATGCAAGCAGCGCCGTGTGCGACGCGCTGATCGTCTGCGTTTGCCAAGGCGCGGTCGCCACCCACCCGACGGTGGTCGCGTTGGACAAGCTGCTCGGCGGCGCACTGCTCGAGCACGCGAAGGCCGTCGAATTCGAGGCCAAGCTGGACCAAGTCGTGGACCTGGCGTCGCTCGGTCGGCTGAAGGCGAAGAAGCTAGTGCTACTCGGGCTCGGCAAAGCCGCTGACCTCGACTCCGCGCGGCTGCGTGCTTCGCTCGCCGGCTGCGTGCGCTCTAGCGCGGGCGGCACGACACGCGTGGTCCACGTGGCACTACCCGAAGCCGACATCGATCTGCGCAGCGTCGGTGAGGCGGTTGCCCTCGGCGCGTACCGTTTCACGAAATACTTTACCGGTGACCGCAAGCCGAAGGCGGAGCTCGGCAAAGTCGCGATTCACCTGGCCCGCGCCAGCGCGAGCGCGGCCGACAAAAGGCATCTGGATTTGGGCGTTTCCATCGCTGAGGCGGTGGCCATTGCGCGCGACGCAGTCAACGAGCCGCCGAACGTGCTCACCCCCGAAGGCTTGGCCGAGGTCGCGCGTGGCATCGCTCGCAAGCATAAGCTCAAGATCAAAGTGCTCGACAAAAAGGGCATCCTCGCTGCCGGCATGAACCTGCACTACGCGGTCGGCCAAGGTAGCGAGAACGAGCCGCGCTTCATTCATTTGAGCTACGTGCCCAAGAAGAAGCACAAGAAGATTGTCTTCGTCGGCAAGGGCATCACCTTCGATTCGGGCGGGCTGTGCATCAAACCCGCGGCCGGCATGGGGGAGATGAAATCGGACATGGGCGGAGCCGCGGCCGTGCTCGGTGCGATCGCCGCTGTGGCTACTGTGAAACCTGACGTCGAAGTGCATGCGATCGTCGCCGCCGCAGAAAACATGCCGGATGGCGCCGCGTATCGCCCCGCCGACGTGTTCACGTCGCTCGACGGCAAGACCGTCGAGATCATCAACACCGACGCCGAGGGCCGTTTGGTGCTCGCCGATGCGCTGACGTACGCCACAAGGCTCAAGCCGGACGTGATCATCGACGCTGCCACGTTGACCGGCGCGGCCTTGGTCGCGCTCGGCAAGACCTGCTCCGCCTTCTACTCGACCGACGACGAGATCGCGCGCTCCCTCGAGCGCGCGGCCCGCACCGCAGGCGAGCAGTTCTGGCGCATGCCGCTGCTCGAAGAGCTCGGTGAGCAACTCAAGAGCGACATCGCCGACCTGAAGCACACCGCGGATCGCTGGGGCGGCTCAATCAGCGCCGCGCTATTTCTGCGCGAATTCGTCGG
>DATCFJ010000707.1:0-8078 GCA_036509605.1 Polyangiaceae bacterium
CCAGCGGACCCATCTTCGGGTGCTCGGGCATCACGTGCGGGCGGACACCGTGAACTTCGATGATCGCGCGGCAGGTCGGACCGACAGCCGCAACCACGACGTCTTGGCGGAGCGCGTCGACCAACTCTCGGCTCAGATCCAAGCGCTCGGCGATTTGATACAAGTGCCGAAACTGGATCTGGCAAGTGATCGCGAGCGCGTCGACCTTGCGGTCCACGATGCGCCGCACGAGCTGCTCGAGCGCCGCGCTGTCCGTGGGCAACTGCCACTGATACAGCCAAAACTCACGTAGATCCGCGCGGCGCGCCAATAACGTTTCGGACAGCGTTTCGCTGCGCTCGCCGTAGTTGAACATCAACACGCGGCGGCCGGCGAGCTCGAGGTCACTGAGTGCATCGATCAGCTCGGCCGCCGTGAACGGCTCCCGCGCGCTCAACGTCGGCGGCACACCGAAGCCGCGCAACGCGGCCGTCGGCTTGGGACCGCGACACACCGTCGTGAGGTTACGCATCGCGGCGACCAGCTCGGCGTGCCGCCCTAGCTCCTGCGCCAGCTCGAAGAGAAGGGAAACCGCAACCCCGGTCATGAAGATCACGACCTCGTGATGACCGGCCGCAAGCTCGTCGAGCAGACCGGCAATCTCCTCGGCCTGGATGTGCGGTGCCTCGTGAACGGCGGGCACGCACACGGGCGCTCCGCCGTGCTTCTCGACCAAGCGCGCCAGCTCACTCTTCATACGTGACTCGAGCAGCGCCACGACGGGCCGCGGGCGCTCACTGCTCTTGCTTCGAATCGTCGGGACCATCTGCACTACAGGTCGCTACAGCAACGTCCGTGCCGGGTCGCAAAACGCCGAGCGATTGTTGGCAAACCCGCCGGGGTTAGAGTTCGGAAACCTCTTCGAACACGTTGCCGAAACTTTGGACCGACAATTTTGTCAGAAGCATGGGATGAGGGCGACAAATTTGTCGGCCAGTTTTCTGGTTTTCGGACTGTTTCGCATGGAAGGCTATAAGCCGCTTTTCCAGCAGCAATGCGAACAGTTGAAACGATCGCCAGAAGACCGTCTCGGGCTGAGCCGACAATTTTGTCAGGTTCGCTAACGACGAAAACGCCCGGCCGCGATGCCCAGTTTGCGGATCTTGTAGCGCACGACTCGCTCCGTCGTGCCCAGCGAGCGAGCCGCTCCGACCAGGCTACCGGCCTCGCTCTCCAACGCTTCTTCGATCAGCCGCCGCTCCAGGCGCTCGACGGCCTCGAGCAAGGTCAGCTTCTCCTTGCCGGCCGCCGCGACGCGGAAGGCTTCCGGTAAGTCCGACTCCTGAATCACCGAACCCTTGCACACCACGACCGCGCGCTCGATCACGTTCTCGAGCTCACGCACGTTGCCCGGGAAGGGCTGATGGCTCACGAGAGCCATGGCCGCGCTCGAGATGCGCCCGATTTTGCGCTGATGCTCGGTCGCGAACTTGCGCATGAAGTATTCGGCCAGCGCCGGGATGTCCTGCGGTCGGTCCCGAAGCGGCGGAAGCGTGATGGTGAAGATGTTGATGCGGTAGTAGAGGTCCTCCCGAAAGGTGCCGCTCTCCACCGCTCGCTCGATGTCTACGTTCGTAGCAGCCACGATGCGTACGTCGGGGCGAAGGGTCTCCGTGCCGCCGAGCCGTTCGAACTCGCGGAATTGAAGCACGCGCAGCAACTTGGCTTGCGTCGTGAGCGGCAGCTCACCAAACTCGTCCAGGAACAGGGTGCCACCTTGAGCGAGCTCGAAACGGCCTTTTTTTCGGGCATGAGCCCCGGTAAAGGCGCCGCGTTCGTGGCCGAAAAGCTCGGATTCGAACAGAGATTCCGGCAGCGCGGCGCAGTTCACCTTGATGAACGGCTGGCTGGCGCGCGGTGAGTTCTGGTGAATGGCGCGAGCGACGAGCTCCTTGCCCGTGCCGGATTCGCCGCGCAACAACGCGGTCGCGTTCGTACGCGCGACCTGGCTAACCTGCTCGTAGATCTGCCGCATCACGCCGCTCTCGCCAATCATGTTGGCGTACTCGAACTGCGTGGCCGCTGGTCCGACCGACGGGGTTTCGATCGCCGGATCGCTACCCGGGCGCTGCTCGTCGCTGCGCAACGCCTTGCCGATCAAGCCGGCTACGACGTCGAGCACGCCGAGACGCTCAGCGAAGCCTCCTGGATCCCTGTGTCGGAAGTAGGCGCACAGTACCCCGACACAGCGACCGCGGGCTGTGACAGGGACTGCCACGAGGTTCCAACCAGTATCCGACCAGCGCGACAGATCTGCGATTTCGGACAGCGCCATCGGGTCATGGCGAAGCACCGGCACGACCACGGGCTGACCCGTGGCCGCAACGCGCCCGGCCGCGCCCGAGGAATAACGCGGGCGAAAGGCGTCCGGATCGAGGCCATGCGAGGCATCCACGATCAGCGAGCGGGCAACGGTATCGGACGAATACACCACCGAACGACCCGCGCCGAGCCGACGCTCGAGCACGCGCAACGCTCCACCCAAACGCGCCTCGAGGGCGCCCGCGGCTGCAAGCTCGCGTCCGACCTCCGCGACCGCGATCAACACTTCGGGCGACGGCCCGGCTGCTGGCGCGCTCGCATGGCGATCGCCGCCGGCCGCAACTGGGCTCTTCATGTGCCAGCCCAGCATGGCAGAGCCCGTCGCTTGCTTCAACGGCCCCGCCCGGATTGACGACGCGGACGACGCTAGTCTCGCCGCAGCAGCTCGACGAGCGGCGTGCCAGCCCGCGGATCGCGGTCGCGGGGCAGACCCGCTATCTCGCGCATGGTCGGTGCTAGGTCCGCCAGGCGGCGTTCGCGTGGCGCAGCCAAAAGGCCACTCGTGCGCAGCGCAGAGCCAGTCGCCACGAGCCACACCCGCGCTGACTCTGGGAACTTCGAGCCGTGCTCGTTGAAGGTATCGGCGCGACCGTGGTCCGCGGTGATGAACAGCGCCGTGCGCGTGCCGCGCGCCGCGCGCCGCTGCAGCTCGGCGTCGATCTCGGCGATGCGCGCATCACAGCGGCGCAGCGCCTCCAAGTAGCCGGCGTAGTTGCCCTGGTGGCCGTACTCATCCGGCTCGCCTAAGCCGACGAACAGAAACCGCGCCCCGTGCGCGCGCAGGTGATGTAGGGCAAGCTCGGCGGTCAAAGCATCGGGCCGGAAATCACCGTTACCGGGCGCGGGGCCCGCCGTTTCGCCGCGCAGCAAGAGCTCACGCTCCTCGGCGTCCCGTTCAAACTCCGCGCGCGTGGCTCCGCCGTGCCGGCCGCTGGAGATCAACGCGCTCGGCGCGTCGATGCTCGCAACACGCGCGATCTCGGCCCAGGAAGTGACTACCGCAACGTCCGGATGCTGGAGCGTCGTGCTGGCCGCCAGCTCATCGATGATTGTTCGCGTGCCCGCGCCCGGGCATTGATTGTCATGGCAAGCGGTGACGCGGTGGCCACTCAGCAGCTCGGCGTAGCCGGGCAAAGACACGAAATTCGGGCCCGAAGCGCTGATCGTCGCCCCGTGACCGGGGGCGCCAAGAGCAACGCCATGCGTGTCGATGATGCCGTGCAGGTTCGGCATCAGCTCAGCCGCACCGACCACGGCCTCTGGCGGCAAGCCCCGCTCCCTGGCCAGTGAGGCGTCAACTCCGTCGAAAACCTCGTGCCAGCGCACGCCGTCGAGCGTCACGACCACGATGGCGACCGTGGGCGGAGACTCGGGCTGCGAAACGCGATTGGTCGCGTCTTTTCCGGCGCCCGCTTTGGGCGGTACGATCAAACAATTGGCGACAACGAATGCCGCGCACGCAAGGGCGAGACGCGGAAACTGTCGGCCGACACGGGACCAGCCCGTATCGGCGTCGACTTTGTTTTTCACGAGTGCAGACACTGACGCCTTCACGTGGCACCGCGGGAGCAATCGAGTGACGAGCGTGGAACGTCTTCGATCACCCTCAGCGAGATTTTTTGCGCGGAACCTTCGCGCCCGCGGCACGCGCTTCTGACAGCGCGATGGCGATCACTTGTTTACGGCTGGTGACTTTCTTCTTGGAGCGACCCGAGCGAAGCGTGCCGGCCTTCTTCTTGCGCATCACCTTCTTCACGGTGTTGCCCACGGATGGGCCATATTTTTTGGTGCTTTTCTTACGCTTTTTGGCGGCCACAGTTCACCTCAGCTGGCGTGCTTCTTGGGCCCCACGTCTGCGCGGGAGCTTCGTCGTCTGCTTTGGTCGGAGCCGCATCCGGGGCGGACGCAGCCTTCGTGCTCGTGCCAGCGTCGCTTTCGGGCATGGGCTCGGGCGGCCGCTCTGCGCTGGGCATAGTCTCGGGCGCTTCAGCGGGTTTCTGATCCCCGCCGCATTGAATGAAGGCAAGCCCTGACAGCGCGAGAACAGCGACTGTTCGCGTCGAACGAATCATTGGGAGGTGTCCTCTTTCAGAAATATGAGCGCAATATCGACACACAAGCGTCAGCTGGCACGTTCACGGTATCGTCGGAGCCGTGATCGGGACATCGAGCTTGGGCGTTGGTACCGCTGCAATTCGCCAAAACGAGAACACTAACCCCACGATTAGAAGCCCCGCGAGAGCCCACAAAGTCCACATGAACCAGGGCGTATGCTGCATGGGGATCACCGGCGGTGAGACCGCCGCCGACGGATGCGGCGCGTGCACGTCGCTTGATTGGATCGTTGCCATAACGATTCTCCTTTTTGCTGTTAAGACATCAAGAGCAATCGGCATGCCTGGCGTGCGCGTTCGGTGTGCACAAGGTTCGGACCTTGTATACTCGCGACTATCTATGCCCACTCGTTCACTTAAGCGGCTCGCGATTCTGCCAATGCTGCTCGCAATCGCCTGCACCTCGCAAGCCGTGCGCGAGACACGCCTGCCCAGCGTGGCGGCACGCCACACCTCGAGCCAAGCGGCAGCGCTCGCAGCGCCTGCTCCACTTGCGGCGCCAACCGATGACCCCGCTCACAAGTTCGATCCGCCAGCCGAGCTCCGCTTGCCGACCGGGTTGCTGGCGGGCGAGCGCGTGCCTTTGCTCTTGGTTTTGCACGGCTTCGGCGTGCCCAGCGGTCTGCTGATAGCCAAAGCCGGCCTCGACCACATCGCCGATCAAAAGAAGTTTGCCTACTTGGCCCCGGAGGGCGGGCGGGACACGCTCGGTCGGCCCTACTGGAATGCCGGCAAAAGCTGCTGCGATCTCGACCATCGCCAAGTAGACGACGTGACGCGGCTGCGTCAGCTGCTCGATGCCAACCTGAGCAACGCAGCCATCGATCCCAAACGCGTATTCTTGATTGGTTACTCGAACGGCGGCTTCATGGCTCAGCGCCTAGCCTGCGACGTCGGCGATCGCATCGCGGGCGTGGTCAGCGTTGCCGGCGCGGCTCCCGCCCCCGACGTACCCTGTGCACAGAATAGCCCTTTGGCGTTCTTGGAGATCCACGGTGACGCCGACCCTATCGTGCACTACGCGGGCGGCACCGTGTTCGATCGCGCGGACGTCAGCGCACACACCTCTGCTCACGAGACCGCGAACTATTGGGCGCAGCATTTGTCCTGCACCGGCGGGCTTCACGACGTACAGACCCTCGACCTCGAGCCATACGTCCCAGCCGAAGAAACTAGCGTGCAGCGCTACGACGGTTGTCGCGGCGCCGTCGAGCTGTGGACCGTCCGAGGCGGTGGCCACTACGTCGCCCTGCAACCGCCCGCGCTCGAGGCGATTTGGAGCTTCGTGCTTTCGCACCCCAAGGAAGGCTGAGCGATTAACGCGGGCGCCGGCTGTGCGCGGCGTTCAGAGGCGGCAACGGCTGATGCAGCTTCAACAGGGGCGCAAAAGGATCCCGACGCTGTTTGGCGAGTAGCTTCTTCGCGCTTCGCACGTTGAACGTCTCGGGCTGGAATTTCGCCGTTAGCTCCTGCCATTCCACTGGCCAAGCGATCGTGGCGCCCTCGCGCGCCCGGGGCGAGTAAGGGGCGATGAATGTCGCGCCGCGACCGTTGCGCAGATAGTCGATGAAGATCTTTCCGGTGCGCTTGGCCTTGGACATCGTCGCGACGTACTGCTCGGGGTGGCGCCGCGCGAGCTCCTCGGCAACATTGCGGCAGAACGCCTTAACGGTATCCCAGTCTTGTTCGGGCTCGATCGGCACGGTCACGTGCAGGCCTTTGCCGCCCGTCGTCTTCACCCAGCTCTTCAGCTCGTATTCCAAAAGCAAAGCGCGCATCGCGCGCGCCCCCGCGACGACGTCCTTGAAGGCCAGACCAGGCGCTGGATCAAGGTCGAAAACCAGGCGATCGGGGTGACTCGCATCGCTCGCCAGCGCGCCCCAAATGTGCACCTCGAGCGCCCCCATCTGCACGAGCGCAGCTAGGCCACGCGCATCCGCAATCGCCGCGTACTCGCTGGGCCCATCCGACGAGGGTACTTTCACGCGCACGAGCCCTTCGCCCAGGGACTCACCCGGGTGCTTTTGAAAGAAGCATTGCTTGCCGCGACCTTCAGGGCAGCGCAGCAGAGTGAGTGGCCGATTGACCACGTGCGGCAACATCCGCTCGCTGACGAGCTCGTAATACTCTGCCAGCTCGCGCTTGGTCAGACCGAGCTCGGGGTACAAAATCTTGTCGGGGTGGCTGAGTGACGCCGCGGATAAGGCACTCGCGACAGCCTTCGGCCGGCGCCGCGAAGCAACGGCTCGCGGTTGCTCCAGCACCACATCGCGCGCGGGCTTGTCCTCGCGCAGCCCCTTGAAGGTCGGGTGACGTAGCAAGCCGTCTTGCGTGATCCCCGCGTAGGCCACCTCGACCACCAACTTCGGCTTTACCCAATGCACGCCGCGAGCGTCGGCGCCGCGCGGCGCGTTCTCCAGCTTGGGCGTCTCGACCTCGAGCGGGACGAGCCGCCTATATAACTCCTTCAATGAGCGCTCATTGAAGCCCGTGCCCACTTTCCCCGAGTAAACCAAGGTTTTGTCGCGACGCACGCCGAGTAGCAGCGCGCCAAGGTGCGAGCGCGAGCCGCCTGGCTCGCTGTAGCCAACGACCACGAACTCCTGTCGGGCCAAAGTTTTGCTCTTCTGCCAGTCCTTACCGCGGCCGGCGCGGTAGCGCGAATCCGCGCGCTTCGAGACGACGCCCTCGAGCCCGAGCTTGGCAGCTTGGGCAAAGAACTCTGCTCCGTTGCCAACGACGTGCTCGCTGTAGCGCACGATCGCCGCCGTCACTTTCGGCAGCGACGCAAACAACTGCTGTAGCCGAGCCTTGCGCGCAAGTAGCGGCACGGTTCGCCAGTCGAAGCCATCGAGATAGAGCAGGTCGAACGCGTAATACGCAAGCGGCGACTGAGCCTTGCCGCTGAACGAGTTTTGCAGCACTTGAAAGTCACTCAAACCCCCGGCATCACCCTCAGGTTCCCAGGTGCCGCGATCCCAGACCATGACCGTGCCGCCGCCGTACGCGCCCTCAGGGATGGTGCCCTCGAAGCCGCCGTATTCGATAGGATGGTCCTCGGTTTGCACCGCTAACCGCTTCACCGCCGGATCGAGCGTTGGACCTTTGGGCACCGCCCAGCTCAAGAGCACGCCGCCTAGCTCCAGGCGAAAGTCGTAGTGAAGGTGGCTAGCGTCGTGCTTTTGGATAACGTAGCTGCGGCCGGTCTTGCCGGCGGCTTTGCCGGCCGGCTCGCTGGTTTCGGCAAAATTGCGCTTCCCTCGGTACTTGGCCAGACTCATAGCGTCAGCTCCTCCGGCTTAGGCCGACTTGCGGTGTGCGTGCTCGGTGCGCGGTTTGGCGCTGCGCTTCTTCGACGGCGTTTTCGCAGGCTGGGTGCGCGCGGCTTTCTTATGGCCGTGCCCACGGTTACCCGACTCCACGCTCTGCGCCAACAGCGCAACCAAGTCGACTACCTTGGCCGATTTCGGCGCGCGCGCCGCCTTGTTCGGCTCTTTGGAGACGGTATTTACATCTCCGGCTTTGGCGCGCGAATGGATCATCGCCAAGAGATCCTTGCGATAGTCGTCACGGTATTTCTCGGGTTGCCACTTGTCGACCATG
>DATCFJ010000708.1:0-5084 GCA_036509605.1 Polyangiaceae bacterium
GGCGACTCCGAGGGGGGGCGGAAGCTTTCGAGAATTGCGCGAGCCGGGGCCTTGTCCAGGATGAGCGCGATAACCGTCATTGACGCGCTTTCAGGAGCCCCGCCCAGTCAATACGTGTCGAAGGCTCTTGAAAGGCGGCAGGGGCGACGTATTGGGGCGCGACGGGGGCCGTGCAATATGGCGCCGAGCGCTTTGTACGAAGCGATCGGTTTGTTGGAAATCTCTTCGCACCCAGGTCCGCACGTGGTCGGAGTTCGTTCCGCATCGGGCCCGCGCGGGCCGTGCTGTGCTGGGGGCTAGGAAGAGTAAACGGGTGTCGCTTAGACAGCCGGGCCCGTGACTTGCGCGCCGCCACGGCCAAAGCGAACCTCTCAAAGCATGAGCCCCGAGCTGAACCGTTTGCCCGGGCACCGGGCTCATACGTGGGGATGGCTCGCTCTCTTCCGCCCATTTCGCCCATTCCGCGGTCGCGCGCGTTCGGTCTCCTGTTGCTATTCGGTCCGGCGTGCTCCGGGTCTGGCGGCAACAGCGCTTCCGCTGCGGCCCAAGCGGGCAACGGCGGCGCGGGGCTCATGACGACCGCGGGCGCCCCGGGAAGCGGTGGCGTCGGCAACGCTGGGGGAGCGGCACCAGCCACGACGACAAACGCGGGCAACGGAGGCCTGGCCAGCGTGGGCGGGCAGGCCGGCGCTGCGGGCACGACAGGCGCGGCCGCGGGTGCCTCTAGCGGCGGTGCGAGCGGCTCTAGCGGCGCCGGTAGCGGCGGTGTACCGGGAGCTGCTGGTGGCGGCGGCGCCAGCGCGCCCCCTGGTATGGTGCCCGGGTTGGTCGGCGTGGGCTACGGCGGGCTGCGCGTGGTGTCCCGCGATGGCGGCGCGAGCTGGGCCGATCCCGCCTGGTTCGCGACCGACGGCGGTGACGACAACAACCTACTGCGCGCCGTCGCTTACGGTGGCGGGCTCTGGATCGCCACCGGTTGGAAGTTCGTGACCTCGAATGACGGCGTGAATTGGACCGACCACGGCATGCTTACGGGTCTCGAAGGCATGCCACCGTGCGGCATCATCGAAGGCCTCGCGTACGACGGCACGGCGTTCTACGCTGCCTGCACGCCATGGAATAGTCCAGGCATGGTTTATCGCTCGCTCGACGGCAACGCGTGGACCGAACAGGGCACGATCGGCGATACTCAAGGCCACTTGTTCCTGAGCTATCGCGCGGGAAAATTCGTCGCCTACGGGGACAGCCTGACCACCTTCACCTCGAGCGACGCGAAGACCTGGACCACCCTCGACGGCGTGCAGAGCGGAACATACTGCGAGAGCGCTTGGAAGAGCGCGCTGGATTGTCACGACGCGAGCTGGTTCGAGGGCAGCTTTCTGCGCGCCGATTGGCAAGCCAAGATCAGCCGCTCCACCAACGGCACCAATTTTTCGCTCGCCTACACCGACTCGAAGCAGGACACGCTGTATCAGTCGCGCGCCATCGCCGAAGGCTTCGTTAGCCCCGCGAAATAGAACGTATTTGTTTCCGGTTTTGGTGGTGGCGGCGATCGTCTTTTGGTATTTGCGAATGCACCAGAAGGGCGCAGCGTTGGGCGGCGGGATCGCCGAGGGCTTTGCGCAGGCACACCTTGAACCTACCCAATCGCGCACTGAAGCTGTATGCGGTGCCCGGTGAATTCGTGAACGCGCTCAATTCCTGACTTCGGAGCCTCCGCGATTTCAGACCAAGCACACCTCCACGATGCCAGCCGCCGGTCACGTGGGCGCTCGCGATCCCGCACCGCACCGCACCAAGCGGCCCCGCGGGGTTACAGCTCAGATGGCCCGCGCGCCAGGCGCGTTGATGTGCGTGAGCGCGCGCGAGGCCACGCTGTGTGCGCTCTCGCGTCGCACTCGCTCGAGCGGCACACGGGAGCGTGAATCGGGATCCGACGCGAGGGCGCAGCTAGCGACTCCGGCAAGCTGCGCGTCGCTATCGTTGGCCAATTGACTCAAGCTAGCGAGTGACGGGGCATCGCCCCTGCGCGCCAGGGCGTTGCACGCGCTGTCCGCGCTGGCCGGATCGTGAGCCGCGATCAGCAACGCCTCGCGCGACTCAGCGCTCAGATCCTGCTCCAAAAAGTCGAACACCGGGCCACCGCTAATTGCGCCGTCATGCACGCGCAAGATGGCTGCGGCGCGCAGGGCGCGCCGAGCATTGGGCGTGTGCGGCGGACTGGTGAGCAAGGTGTCCATCAGCTCGGTATCGGCCTGAAGCAGCCGCATGAACGCGCTCTCGGCGCGCACGCCCTGGGCGAGCAGAGCATCGAGCGCGGCGCGGTTCAGCTCGGGCAGCGGACTTCGCGCCAAGTGTTCCAAGGCGGGCAGCGCCTGGGGATCGCGACAATCCAAGAAGAAGTTGAGTGCAGAGGCCGCGTTGGGCCCGTTCAACGCCGCGCGCATGAAGTCACGGTTTTCGGTGGTGTCGACGCTGACCAAGGCCGAGAACGCGGCGTCCCGTAGCGCACTTCTGGGCGAGTGGGTTGCCGCTCTGAGCAGGGCATGAGCTTCGGCGCCGCCCAGCGCAATCACAGCGTTGGTCGCATCGGACAGCTCGCTGTCGGGTGCATGCTCGAGTGTTTCGCGGAGTAGCCGAAGCGCGACCGGACGATCCGTTACTGCTGGCGCTGCCGCCGGCGCTCCGTGCGGCGCACGGGACGCGGGTTCTGGCAGTGCAGCCTGCTCATCCGCGAGCGCCGCAGCGTGCGCAGCCGGCGGGCACGGCACGGTGCTTTCGTGCGGTGCGAGCGCGCGATAGCCGGTGAGGGCCAGCGCCAGCGTGCTGAGGCCGAGCGCGACCTTGCGCCACGAGCGCACGCTTGCCGAGCAATCCGTCAGTACCCTAGGTTGCATGAAATCGCTCCGGAATCCTCTGGTGGACCGAGTGAATCCAACAACGCGCGGTTTGAGCGAGCCAAGGGACCACCCAGTTGTTTGAGGCCCCCCGCTGCTTCTTTTCGCACCTCTGGCGAACGATTGACGTCGCTCGCGATGGTCAGCAAGCGCCGCGCGCTTTCCGGACCCGCCAAGTTCGTCAACGCTTGGATGCCCTGAATGGCGGCGCCGTCGTTGCTGTCCGCCAAGGCGAGCTCGTACAAGGGCCGAGTGACGGTGCTGCGCAGATCAGTTACCGAATTCAAGAGTGTCGCGCGGTCGTCGGGTTTGGCAGCGCGGAACGCGCGCTCGGCGAGGCGCTGCAGTTGCTCAGGCTCAGCACTCTGCAGCGCGTGCAACGCGGCACTCACGACCTGCGGGTCCGAGTCTTGCGCGAGAGTTTCCAGTTGCGCATTGGTGTCCGGCGCAGCGCTCGTGACGAGGAGCTCGGCGGCGAGCGAGCGGTCGGCGGCGTCACCGTGCCGAGCGAAACGCCCTAGCTCGGCGCTCCCCTGCGAGTCTCCGAGCGTGAGCAGACCGCGCAGAGCGTCAGCCCGCGTTCCCGGATCTTGGTCTTGCAACCCAGCGCGCAGTAGGTCGACAAACAGGGGGTCCCCACGTTGCGACAGCGCGGAGATGACGGCCCGCTGCTGTTCCGCGTCGAAACGGCTGGCGTGAGCTAGCAAGTTCTGCACGCTGGCCGTGCTGGCCAGAGCGACAAAGCGGCTCAAATTATCGGCGCTTGGGTGTTTCTGTACGTAGCTCCGCGCGGCTTCCTGCGCAGCCGGGTCGTGGTCGGCGGCGAGCGATGGCAGCGTGCTCTCGGCGTCTTCAGTGGCACCTTCCAACTGGGCGATGCGTTGCTCGCGCGTTTCGTCCGCGCCCCCGCGGAACGCCTTGCCCAACCCGCGCTTATGGTGAAAGTGAGGCTTGTCACCGATCGCGGCGAGGGCCGCTTGTGCGCTCGGGGTGCTTAGGCGAGACAAGGCGTAGAAGGCCTGGCTACTGAGCGGTTGTTCGTCGCCCTGAGCAAGGGCGATGAGCTGGGCCTCGAACGAGGCATCCGGCTTCATCGTCAGCTCTTGCACGACGAGGCGCTTGGCCTCGGCATCACCAGCGCGCAGCACCTCTGCCATGAGCGGCTTGCGATCAGGGATATCGAGGTCGAGCAGGTGCGCCAAAGCCCACGCTTTGCGTTCCGGATTTGCGGACGAGAGCAAGGCGCGCAACTTGAGCGCGAGCTCCGCCGGAGCCAGCGACGAGAGCCGGCTCACCGCGACGCTAAACTCTTGCTCGGAGCCCATATCCAGCAACGCCCAAAGCCGCTGGGCCGCAGCAGGCTGCTCGAGCTCCGCCAGCGCGGAGAGCGCGCTCAGATGACTGTCTCGGTCGGCAGTCGTGACCAGCGAATCGAGCACGGGCAACGCGCGGGCGTCGTGTGATTCACCGAGGGCGGTGATCAATGAATCTAGCGTGGTGCGGTCTTCGATGCTGGGCAACACCGCCGCGAGCGCGCCAAAAGCTTGCGCCCGCCCAGCCTTGAGCAAGGCGTTGACTGCGCTCACGCGAACGTCAGGGTCGTCGTCATGGGTGGCTTCGACGGCGGTCGCCCGATCCTGCTCGTCATCACTGGCGGCCAAGAGGTCCAGGGCGGCGCTGTGTACTTCGGGTTCGGGGTCATTCGCCAGAGATACGAGCCAGCTGTGCGCAACGGGAGCCCGTTGATTGCCCAGCGCTTGCGTGGCGCACACGCGCACCGACACCAGCAGCGTGTTTTCCAACACAGCGGTGATCGCTTCGGCGACTTGCGGATCTTCCCCCGGGGCTAGCTCGCCGAGCCGATCGCACTTATCCGGGCCAGTTTCTGCGCTAGCAAGCTGCTGGAGCGACGACTCCGACGTGGCAGGCAGCGCGCTGCTTTGGACCGCGCCCGGTGCGGGTGCCGCGCGTGATGCGTGCTGCGCCGGAGGCTGCGAAGCCACGTGGGGGCGCTTGCGCGGCACCAAGCGCGCACCGGACACCGCGACGCACAAGCCTGCAATGGCAGCCCAAGCTTGCCAAAAGCCGGACCTCGACCAGACACACGCGCGCATTCTGTAATAGACGCTCGCACGCTCAGAAAAGTTCCCTGGTAGCTGGAGAAAGAGTGAGGGAGTACGCGCCGCG
>DATCFJ010000709.1:0-5780 GCA_036509605.1 Polyangiaceae bacterium
CTTCTTCCAGGCGCGCTCGGTCAGCTCGCCTAGGGTTTCGAGCTCACGCAGCTGCGCGTCGTCGCTGGCGTCGGCCAAGCCGCCGG
The DNA here is from genome assembly GCA_036509605.1 of Polyangiaceae bacterium. Classification (GTDB taxonomy): domain Bacteria; phylum Myxococcota_A; class Polyangia; order Polyangiales; family Polyangiaceae; genus PMG-095. The sequence goes on from DATCFJ010000709.1 coordinate 87, forward strand.
GCCTGAGGCCGTCACCCAGTGAGAAGGAGACGTCATACTCGCGCATGATGTCGCAGATCTCGTCGAAGTGCGTGTACATCGGGTTTTGCTTGCCGTGCACGAGCATCCATTTGGCGAGCAGCGAGCCGCCTCGGCTGACGATGCCGATCAAACGGCGCTGCACGAAGGACAAGTGCTCGCGCAGCACGCCGGCGTGAATCGTGAAGTAGTCCACGCCCTGCTTGGCCTGATGCAAGAGGCCTTCCATAATCACTTTCTCGGTCAAGTCTTCGATCTTGCGCCCGATGATCATCGAGTAGATGGGCACTGTGCCGATCGGTACACGCGAATTCTTGATGATGGCTTGCCGACACTCGTCGATGTTGCCGCCGGTCGACAGATCCATGACCGTGTCGGCGCCCCAGCGCTCGGCCCATTTCAACTTTTCGACTTCTTCGAGCGTGCTCGAAGAAACCGGCGAAGCGCCCATGTTGGCGTTGATCTTGGTTTTGCTCGCGCGACCAATGCACATCGGCTCCAGCGCATGGCGTAGGTGCTCGATGTTCGCCGGGATGATCATGCGGCCAGAAGCGACCTCGCTCCGCACTTGCTCGGCAGAGAGATGGGCTTCGCGCTCAGCGACGCGCTTCATCTCAGGCGTCACATTGCCGACTCGCGCGTGTTCCAGCTGGGTGACGGGGGTGAACCCCGCAGGCGCGATCAGGCGATCGCCGTCACGGCGAAAGCCGGTGGGCAGAAAGTCCCAGGCTGTCTTGTCGCTCGGTTGCGGCATGCCGGGGGTGTCGGGGGAAGAGAACGTCAGCGCGCCACCGAGGTTCGGCGCGTTGGCGAACGAGCCCGGGTTGGTTCCGTCACGAAGGCTGGAAGGGTTTGCGGCACCGCGTAGCGGTAGGGTTCTCGTCGACATCGTCTCTTCCTTCGTTGGGCGACGGGACGAACGCCGAAATTCTCGGCGCGCTTCCCTACGCCGGTGCAAACCGGATCAGGTTCTACGGGTGCTTCTCAGCGGTTCTGGGAACCGCGCCCCGAGCGTGCGGCGAGTGTAACCGAGCGAACGTGCAGAGCAAGTTTCCCAGAGGGTTTCCGGCAAGAGCAGCGCTTTTAGCTGCGGCGGGGGACTGGCCAATCCCTTGAACGACTTCTGAGGCTCGTGGCAGGCTGACCGGCACATGAATCTGGTGCAAGTCAGCCGCGCGCTCTCGGAGCGCGTATCGGAGCTCTCGTTCCGAGCGCCCGTCGCGTACGTTTACAACCCGCTGGAGTACGCCCGGGTGCCTCACGAAGCGTACTTGAAGCGCTACGGCAAGGCGCCCAAGCGTGCCCTCCTCTTGGGCATGAATCCGGGGCCGTTCGGGATGGCGCAAACCGGTGTGCCCTTCGGCGATGTGGCAATGGTGCGCGATTTTTTGGGCGTTACTGGTGCCGTTGGTAAGCCCAACCCCGAGCACCCGAAGCGCACCATCAGCGGTTTCGAATGCACGCGCTCGGAGGTCAGCGGCTCGCGGTTGTGGGGCTTTGCGCAGGCGCACTTCAAGACCGCAGCGCGCTTCTTCGAGAATTTCTTCGTGGTCAACTACTGCCCACTCGTGTTCATGGACGACGGCGCGCGCAATCTGACGCCGGACAAGCTGCCCAAGGCAGAGCAAGAACCGCTGTTTGCCGCGTGCGACGACGCTCTGCAAAGGATCGTAAAGAGCCTGCGGCCGGAGCTGGTGATCGGCGTGGGCGCCTTCGCGCGCGACCGAGCAGAGCGCGCGCTGCCTGACTTCAAAGGCAAGGTCGGGACGGTTTTGCACCCGAGCCCGGCGAGCCCGAAGGCTAATCGCGGCTGGGCGGGCATTGCAGAGCAGGAATTGCGCGCACTTGGCGCGCTGTAGGTGCCAAGACTGATCAAGTAGTACTAGGCTCCGCCCCGAAATCAATGCTGCTCCTGCCTAGCTACACTTGAAACGTCGACCCAGTTTTCTTGCGCATTCCGCGCGCCGGCGTGGCCGCAACCATCGCTGCGATCGGCGTCTTGATGGTGCTCTACTGCCTGGCCAAGAAGGAGCGTGAACAGCTACTCACCGGCGCCTTCTTCGCGGCCGCGGGCTTGCGGATCTTTCAGTTCATGGGCCCGATGGTCGAGCTTCGCTACTACAGCTTGCTCTTCGTGGTCGTGTTCTTGGGCGGACACGCGCTCTTGAATTGGCAGATCAAGCGCGGCGGCGGCGGCCCCGAGGTTGCTGGTGACTTCATCGTGTACGGCGTGCTTGGCGTCCTGATCGGCGCGCGCCTCGGTCACGTGCTTTTTTACGATCTGGATCATGCGCTCGAGGATCCGATTTGGGTGTTCAAGATCTGGACGGGCGGCCTGGCGAGCCACGGCGCAGTCGTGGGCCTGATCATCGCCATGGAGCTTGTCGCAGTCGAGTTCGCGTTGGCGCTGCCCGGGGGCGGCCGTTGAGCCATCGCGACCCGAGGCAGGCTCTTCGCTTCCACGAGCCGCTCGCGGAGGGCGAGTCGCCGCGGCAGACCGCGGGGTGCCGACACCGGACGCCCGAGTGCTGCTCCAAGCACTCCATGGCGTCCGCCTGCGCGCTCGTCCGCGCGGACGGGCTCTGCCTCGCCCCGCCCCGAAGCTGGGCGAAGCAGTTCGAGAGGCTGTCAAGCGTCGAGAACAGCACGGAGGAGAACCACGCGAACGTTCAGCGGTCGACTTCGTGCGGTCCCGAGAGCGGCGGCGGGTCGAAGACCGACCGCGTCGAGTAGAGCCGGAGGTTCGGGCCCGAGCAACGCCGCCGACGGACGCTTGGCTCGGACTGTGCGGCCCGGCAAGCACGTCGGGGGTACCGCGCCCGCGCGAGAGCGCGTGCCCTGTGGCGGGCGGCCCGGCGGCGCGACGATGGAATGCCATCGCCCGTGCGGCGCCTGCTGCGAAATGGACAGCCTACCGCCCACCGCAGCGCAAACGCCACATTGAAGGCGCAGTATCGGCCTCGCGAGCCGTGATTGCAAAACGCCACGCTCGTGCGCAAGTTCTGGCAATGGGCGTTGCCCTTGAAGTGGGTGGTGGCGAAAAGCGTCAACCACAGCTCATTGCGCGTCTCTGCTGCGCGCCCCGCCAGCTAGGTTAGAGTCGCAGACGTCAGGCAAGAGTTGCCGACGACTCGGGCGCTTGGGCGTTCTCGACTACCCAACGAATTTGCGTTCTCTGGCGTTTTCAAACCGCGCGCTCGCTCTAGTCGGGCGTGCATGAGAGACGTTGAGGCATGGCCGCCGCAACCATCACATTTCGGATCCCCGCGGACATCGCGACTCGGCTTGGGGCCGACTGCTCGCTCTTTGGTGGCGCGATACGCGAGAGCAGCGGGCTCATCGTGAAAATGCTCGACCTCGTTGCGCGGAATCTCTGCCGCGCTGCACGCTCCAACCGTCGGCTCGTCGTCGTTGCGGCGGCGGTCGGCATTGGGCTCGCGCCGATCGGGGCACTTTACGCGCACAGACGTCTGAACAAGAAAGCGCGCGTGGCTCGGAGATTCGCGCGAGTTGACGACGCGCTGTCTGCCGCAATTCGGGGAAAACACGATGCCGAACTCACGCGACGCGACCTTGATAGACTGCGCAGCAGCTTAGATAATATCTTGTCGATCCCGGGGCTTGAAGCGGCAATGCCACCGCTCAGTAAGACCGATACTGGTCCACTCCTGGGCTTGGCCGAGGCCCTCCGACAGTTCAGTGAGAGGCTCCGTTCCTTGGGTCACGTTACTGAGCCTGTCCCCAAGCTCCCATCGGAGCCTGCGCCGCAGTTAACAGTGGTTGCTCGAGCCCTGCGGGATCAACTCGAATATCAGCAGCGCCATTGGCGTGCCGCCGCCGCCTGACCGCCGAGCGCCCGCTTGGCACTCCAAGACGCCCCCGGGTGGGACAATCCTGCGCAGGCGTTCGGGCGTGATGCTTGAACGCGGATTGCCGGTCGGGAGCTGTCAGCGTTCTCGGCGGATAGTCCGTAGGCCTCGCGCTCGCAGCGCAGGTCGCCGATACCGACATGCGGTGTAGCCGTTGCAAATATGCGCGAACTCGCCGCTTCGACGACACGGCAGCGATCTTTGACTTGCAGTCACTGACCGGTCAGCTTTGAAGCTGGCATTTTTACGATAGGGGTCCTATTCGATGGCGCGCGCGCCGATGATCTCGACTCAGTCCAAGATGGGCCCGGACGAGCAGCGCAGCTCCGGCGCGATGCCGGTAGCCAACAGTCTTGAGCGCAACTCGGAGCCGAATGCTCGCGTCGCACCTCACAGTCCCGTTGTCTTAGTTGTGGACGATGACGTGGCTCTACGTGAATCCCTGGTGCGAATGCTCGCAGAATGCGATCTGACGGCCGTCGGCGCGGCGAGCAGCCTCAATGCTCTGGAAATCCTTCAGCACTCACGTGTCGATGTGGTCGTGTCCGAACACTTCACCTGGGGAATTGATGGCGTTAGCTTGCTTAGCGAGGTTCGTCAGCGCTGGCCGCACGTCCTACGCATCCTATTTACGGCAGACGCTGCGCCCGATATAGTCGTCGATGCGGTCAATCGCGCTGGCGTTCACAAGGTGCTCCGGAAGAATATGCATGCGGTGCAAATCCGGGACGAGATCGAGGGAGTAGCGCTTGATGCCCTTCGTCGACGCCCGAATGTTTAGCAGGTACGAAGTCACGGCGACCATCGCGCCTTGAAGAGCCGTCCAAGCCGGGGGGGGCCGCGGCATAAGGATCGTGCCGCGTGGTCATGTCTTGCGGGCAAGTCGCCAGCGCGGGGCACGAGCCAACAAGGGTCGGTCGCCGTGCACCCACCTGCACGCTGGACACCGTGTGCAGACGGAACGGGACTGAATAGCTCGCGTGGCTGTGGCGACACGGGTGCCGGCGCCGCTCCTTATGATTTCATGATTTCGCGGACGCAGTGACGGCGCAAAAGGCAGGACGCGCCGGGTTGCTTTGTCGGTAGTCAGCGGCATGCGACGGGAAACGTAAGCTAGAAGCCGAGTACGCTCACTTTTCACTGCAAATCGTGAGCGTATTCGCCGCCGACACTCAACGGTTCACCAGTATTGACCGTTCGCCAGTGTCGTGACCAATTCGTTGGAACCCCTGCGGCCGGCACGTCGCCTGGAGCCCGTTCCGATCAGCTTGATGAACGGGGCGACGGCGCGCAGCGTTAAGCCCAGCCTCGGAGCGCTCAACGTCGGGGCTGCGCCACCGTTCAAGCGGAAGGTGTCAGCCAAGGTAGTCGCGCTCGGCGCTATCTCGGCCGTGCTCGGTTTGAATGCTGCGGCTGGCTTGTCAAACGTTCGCGCACGAACGGAGCCGGTCGTGCAGATCGTCAGCGGCACTCCGGTGCTAAAGAAGAGCTCGGACGGCGACAATGTGCGCTGGCGCTCTGGCGAGGCCACCCTGTATCTCGACGCCTCGCTCGACGCGCTCGGAGGTCAAGCCCGCGATGCGGTGCGGCTGGGCTTCGGAACGTGGCTGAGCAGCGGCGCGAAGGTGCCGGGGCTCAGCTTCGACTCAACCAACGGCGCGCAATTCGGGCAAACAGCCAACGGCAAGAGCGAGATCTCGTACGGTCCTATCACCGTTGCCGGCCATGAGAGCGCTCTTGCTTTGACGATCATTTTCTCAGACTCGAAGACCGGCGAAGTTCTCGAGGCCGACATGAGGTTCAACAG
>DATCFJ010000710.1:0-9757 GCA_036509605.1 Polyangiaceae bacterium
CGTTAAGCCGTCTTTGCGGATGGCCAAGCGCTGCATTTCGCGGCGAAACGTGGCTCGCGCGTAGCGCAAACGTGAGCGGACCGTCCCGAGCGAGATATGCAAAATCGAGGCAATCTCCGGCCCAGACAACTGATCTACCTCATACAGAACGAACACGGCTCGCTGTCCTTCGGACAGCTTGGCCAAGACGCGTTCAGCTTCCGCGTGCAACGCTAACGCGACGTCCGGCGGAGGAACGTCCAATTCTCCCGATGCGTCTTCGAGCTGCGCGGGATCCGTGGAAATTTCGTTGCGAGTGGTCATCGATCGCCGATGAGCCCAGGCGACGCGGTTGCAAATGCCGCATAACCACGTCGACATCGTGGAGCGGCCTTCGAATTCGGGCAGCTTCATGAACGCAATCAGAAACACTTTCTGTGTCAGATCGAGCACGTCCGCGCTGGGCACTCCGAGCCGCCTCAACACTCTCCAGACCATGCGAAAGTGAGAGTTGTAGAGCTCTCTGAAGTCCGCGCTGGCGGCCATTTTTCAGGCGTGCTCGTGCTGGGTCACCGACGCAGGCATCTCGGGCCGTTAGTGCGAGCAGGCCTACTTTCGGTGCTCCCAAATCTCGCCTCCCGGGGCCAAACGCGCGCGCCGATCGGAAGGAGACCCGCTGCCAAGCAGCCCAGGACCCGCGCCGAGGTGCCGTTCTAGCGCCACAAACCGGGCAGCGAGAGTTGCGCCTTTCCATTGCGGCCGGGAGACGCTACAACTCGTCGATGGTCAAACTGTGTCAGGCGCGGCGGTGACTCGGCGCTCTGATCTGCCGGGAGCCAAGCTGCACCTGACGTTTGCCAATGGGAAGACGGAGTACGTGCTGGTGGTGGCGCCGCCGTTGATGTCTGCATTTGCTCGCCCCAGGTCGAGCAACGAAGGCGAAGAGGCCCTGTCGCTGGAGAGGACGCACCGAGCCGCCGTCTACGAGCACCAGGTACACGCCAGTGTTACCGCTCGCGCCGGCCTACTGCTCCAGAACGCAGGTGCGGTCACCGCGGAAGACGTGAAGATCGAAATCAACGTGCCGGCTCGGCTCCAGCTTTCGTTCGTGGAGCAAGAGCCGCCGCCGAAGACAGCGAGGAAGACGCCCATCGTGCCGCTCGAGCCGTCGCCGCGTTCCTGGCGTTCGGACTCGGAGACCAGTGCGCACTGCCGAGTCGTGCGCGTAACGTCCAGCGTCGGGCTGCCGCTGCTGTTTCTAACCTTGCGAGATCCGAAGGACTCAGGAACCTTCGAGCTCGAGCTGAAGATCACTGCCGCGCGGCCCGAGCTCGAGCAAGCGAGCCGCTTGACGGTTCAGTTCGTGCAGCCCGAAGGCGCAGCGTCTTAGGGCGACTTAGCCATTCGCGGGCCCTTAGAAACCGGCTGAGAGAAACTGCAGCGAGGTGATGTGTGCGGTGCCACCTACCGGCATGGGCGCGCTGACCGCTGTGCCGTTGAGGGCGACGATGCCGGCGCGATAGGTCTGGCTGTTGGCGTTGTATACGGTGTAGCCGAGGTAGCTAGCGTCGGGTGCCCAGGCGATGTTGAACGGCAGGTCTTCGTTCGCGCCCAGCGTTTCGCCGACCTTTTGCGGTAAACCTGGGCCGCTCGCGCCGACCTTGACCAGGTAGATGCCTTTCACACCGGCTACGTCGAGATCACCGTGAAGCGCGATCCAGCTGCCGTCGGGTGAGAAACGAAAGCTGTCTACTCCCGAAGTTGCACCCGGCAGACTCGTATTGAGGCGTTGTGGGTTGCCCGGGGCATTGACGACGTCGACCAGGAACGCTTCCCTGAGCCCTTTTTGCAGCGCGTCGGCGATGTACGCGACGTGCCGTGAATCGGGTGACCAGGTTGCGCCGACGGCGGAGTTGGGGGGAAACAAGGATCCGCCAGCGACGATCGGTCCGTTGACCTTCACTGGTGCGCTCACGGTGGCAGCGCTCACGTCAGTGACGTAGAGCGCGGTGTCCGGGCTCTGCTGTTTCTGGCCGAGGGTGTAGAGCACTCGCGTGCCATCGGGTGACAGTTGCACTTCGTCGACGTGGTTGGTGCCATCGGTCAGAGGCTCGGCGGGGAGCGGCCCGTCCGCGTTCAGGCGGACGCGAAATAGTCGGGATGTGTTCGGGCCGTTGTAGTTGTCGATGCTAAACACAGCGAACGAAGCGTCGTGCGGGAAGTGCGCGCCGTAGCTTGCCGATTGCGTCCCGGTGAGGGCTGCATGCAGGCGCACGGGTTGAACGGGCTTGGCGCCGCCGACACCGACGACGCGCAGCTCACCCGCGCCGGAGTCGCTCACGCTCTCCAGGTAGATCTCGCGTGTTCCGTCGGCCGTTGGCTGGCCGATTTGAGTTTGCCAATCAGTGAGGGCGACCGGCGTCGGCGGCGGGAAATTGGCCAGGTTCACGGTCTCTTGTCGGATGCCGTCCGTGCCAGCGGGACCAGCGGTCGGCTCGTCCACGCTGAAGAACAGCGATGAGCCGCCCCAAGTGATGAAGCTCGCGCTGCCGGCGCTGGTCAGCGTTCCGCTGACGTCGGCTGGCGCGCCCGGCGCGGCACCGGTCATGTCCGCGGCGTACGCGTGGGCTGAGCCATACCCTACGGTGTTGGCGGTCCAAGCGAGGCGCCGCCCGTCGGGTGACCAGGTAAAATACTGTGCGCGTGAATCGGCGTTCAGCGGTGTGTTGATGCGCACGCCTTGAGTCGGAGCCGCGCCGGCGAAGTTAGTGACCCATCCGGAGCCACCAAGCGTGTCGACGATCTCGAACACGAGCTGAGTGCCGCCCGGTTGCTCGACGGATAGCTGGGTGTATTCGCCGGAGACGAGCGCGCGGCTGAAAATGTGCGGAGTGCCAGGCGTTCCGGTCGACAAATCGACGGCCGCGATGCCGTCCGAGGCTGTGTACACCAGCCAGGGCAAGGCGCGCACGCGCAGCGTGAACGGCTGAATGACGTCGCCTCCAAGATCTGTCTTCACGTGGATGCTGAATGGATAGACGCCTGCGCTGGTTGGCGTGCCTTGAATGCTCGGGCTGGACGTGCTCGCGTCGATCAGCTGGAGGCCGGGCGGCAGTGCGCCGACGATTGACCAAGATAGACCGCTAGGCACGCCGGGTACTGTGAGCACGGTGGTGTAAGGTTGTCCGACCCGCGCGTCCGGCGGGGTCGCGGGAGAGATGCGGATGGAGACAGAGCCAGCTGCGCCGGCTGCGCCGGCGTCACCTGCATCGCCGTTTGGCGGACTGCCCGCCGCGTCACCCGCCGCGCCGGCGTCTGTGCTCTGAGCGCCGCCGCCGAGCGAGCCAGCCGTACCCGAAGAGCCACCAGGGCGGCCTGCATTGCCCGCGGACGCTCCGCCCGTGCCGCTGCTTCCTCCGTTGCCGTTTGGATTGACGGCCTTCGATCCGTCCGTGCTCGACCCGCACGCGACGGCGAGCCCCATGCTGACGAACGTTGCCGTGAGCGCAAAGCGCAACCCGACTGCCCCGATGCTGTCCCTCATGCGGGACGTATATCACGAACTCAGCGCAGCTCGGCGAGCAGAAATTGAGCCTGGAACGAGCGTATTTTGTGTGCTCTCGCCGACTCTGCGATACGCCGTGCCATCTTAGTGGCACAAGGTCAGGGTTTGCGGAGCGGCCATTCTTATCGCGCTACGGTTCCTGCGCGGCGGTATGCGCCGGGGCGTGTCCCGAATTGGCGTATCAAGGCTTTGCTGAGCGAAGCTTCGGAATCATAGCTCCTGCAAGGGGGCTAGTCGCGTTCAAGGTGGTGGGCGCCGGCGTAGATGTTGAAGGTGGTGGAGCGGGCGAAGCCGCACAGGAGGAGGCCGAAGCGGGCGGCGGTGGAGACGGCGAGGGAGCTCGGGGCGGAGATGCCGATCACGCCGGCGAGTCCGGCGGCCAGGGCTTTTTGGACGATCTCGAAGCTGGTGCGTCCGCTCACTACTAGGAGCGCGCCGTGCGCGGGGACTAGGCCATCGAGCAGTTGACGGCCGATCACTTTGTCGACCGCGTTGTGACGGCCGACGTCTTCGCGGACGGTGAGCAGAGCTTGGTCGGGACGCGCGATGCCGGCGGCGTGCAGGCCACCGGTGCGCTCGAAACCGGGTTGTTGGGTGCGCAGCGCGGTGGCAAGGCTCGCGATGAATGAGCGAGGGAAGGGTGCGCAGGGTGGTGCGGGGGCTAGGCGCGCGAGCAAATCGGAGATCATGGTGCGACCGCACATGCCGCAGGAGGCTGTGGTGAGCGTGCCGCGGCGCGTGCGGCCCAGTGCCTCGATGTCGAGCACGGTGCCCGGCGCAGGCAAGGCGTCGATTACATTGCCGAAGCCTTCGGCGCCGAGGTGCCCGCAATGCACCAGCGAGCCGAGATCGGCGCGTGTGCGAATTAGCCCTTCGGCCAGCAGAAAACCGGCGACCAGCTCGTGATCGTGGCCAGGGGTGCGCATGGTGATGGCGAGCGGTTCGCCGGCAATGCGGATCTCGAGCGGCTCTTCGACGCATAGCTCGTCGGGGCGCGCGGTGAGCTGACTGCCGGGCTCGGAGCGCAGGGTGTCGATGCGGGCAACTTGAGGCATCATGCGGATTGCTCGATGGTGACGATCACTGATTTGCTCGCGGGTTGATGGCTACCGTCGGAGACCGCGCTCACGGGCACGAGCACGTTGGTTTCTGGGTAGTATGCGGCGACGCAGCCGCGCGGGATCGGATACGGCACGAGCTTGAAGTGCGCTGCGCGCCGCCGCTCGCGACCAAAGCGGCTGATTAGGTCTACGAAGCTGCCCGCTGCGAGGCCGCGCTCGCTCATGTCTTCGGCGTTCAGGAAGAGCACACGACGACCTTGGACGCCGCGATAGCGATCGCTGTCACCGTAGATGGTGGTGTTGAATTGGTCGTGACTGCGGATGGTCGTGAGTAGCAGCTCGCCCGCGCCTAAATCGTGCTTGGGGATCGGGTGCACGGTGAACTGCGCGCGTCCGGATTTGGTCGTGAATTTGCCCTCGCGCGGGCCGTTGGGTAGGTAGAACCCGCCCGGGTCACGAACGCGTGCGTTGTATTGCGCGAAGCCGGGTACAACGTGCTCGATGTGCTCGCGGATGCGATCGTAGTCGGCGATGAGCGCGTGCCAGTTCGTCGTTGCGCGCTCGCCGAGCGTGGCATGCGCGATGCCAGCGACGATCGCCGGCTCACTCTGCAGGTGCTCCGACGCGGGCGGCAACACACCGTGCGACTGATGCACGACGCCCATGGTGTCCTCCACTGTGACGAACTGCTCGCCGGATGCTTGGATGTCGTGCTCGGTGCGCCCGAGGCAGGGCAGAATCAGCGCCTGCTCGCCCGTGATCAGGTGCCCGCGGTTCAGCTTGGTGGAGATTTGCACGGTCAGCTTGCAACGCTGCAGCGCTTCGGCGGTGAAGTTGGTATCTGGAGTAGCGCTGAGGAAGTTGCCGCCGAGCCCGACGAACACTTTCACACTGCCAGCGTGCATGGCTTGAATCGTGGCTACCGAATCGAGGCCGTGTGCCTTGGGTGGCGCGAACGCGAACTCTTTGCCAAGCGCGTCCAGGAACTCGGCGCTCATCTTTTCCCAGATGCCCACGGTGCGGTCGCCCTGCACGTTGCTGTGCCCACGCACCGGGCACAGCCCGGCTCCGCGTCGGCCAATTTGCCCCCGCAATAGCGCCAAATTCACGATGCTCTGTACGTTCGCGACTCCGTTTTTGTGCTGCGTAATGCCCATCGCCCAACAGAAGATGGCGTGCGTCGATTCGCTCGCGATGTGTGCGGCTTGCTGGATCAGCTCGCGCGATACGCCGCTGTTTTCGCAGATGTCGGCCCAGCTCTCGGCCTCTAGATCGACACGTAACGCCTCGAAGCCTTGCGTCTGCTGGGCGATGAAATCATGCGCGAGCACTTGGCCGCCGCTGCGCCGCTCCTCGTCGAGCATTTCTTTCATGATGCCCTTGAGCAGGGCGACGTCGCCGTTGATTTTCACGGGCAAGAACAAGCAAGCAATCGGCGTCCCTGGGCCGAGCAGCGCCCACGGCTCATGCGGATTCTTGAATCGAATCATGCCCGTCTCGGGTAGCGGATTCACGCTCACGATCTTGCAGCCCTTGCGTGCGGCCTTCTGCAACTCGGTGAGCATGCGCGGGTGGCACGTGCCCGGATTCTGGCCAATGACGAAGATTGCGTCTGCAAGCTCGAAATCTTCGAGCTTCACCGTGGCCTTGCCGATGCCGATCGCCTCGCTGAGCCCGAGGCCGCTCGACTCGTGGCACAAGTTCGAGCAGTCCGGCAGATTGTTGGTGCCGAATTGCCGCACGAACAAGCCGTATAAGAACGCGGCTTCATTACTGGCGCGGCCCGACGTGTAAAACGAAGCCTCGTTGGGCGACGCGAGCGCGTTCAGCTCTCGCGCAATGAGCTCGAAGGCCGCGTCCCACGAGATCGCTTCGTAGCGGTCCGAGCCGGGGCGACGCCACAGCGGGTGCGTGATGCGCCCCTGCTGCTCGTACCAGATGTCACTTCGCTTCAGTAGATCGGGGATGTCATGCTCGGCGAAGAACTCGGGCGTGATGCGCGCCAGCGTAGCTTCACTCGCCACGGCCTTCGCCCCGTTTTCGCAGAACTCCGTCAGCTTGCGCTCGCCGTCCGGATCGGGCCAGGCGCAGCTCGGGCAATCGAAGCCCTGCTTCTGGTTCACTTTGAGCAATGTGCGGAAACTGCGCGATGTGCCCATCTCGTTCAGACCGCGCTTCACGGTCTCGTAGATCGAGTACAGGCCCGCAGCGCTCTTATGGCGTCGGACTTGTTCCGGATCTCGTTCTTCAGGCGGCGGCTCCGCGCCGGCTATGCCGTTGATCTCGCTTTGCTCATCTTCCGGTGCACGATCCACGCAGCGATTGTAGCCCCATATGTGAAATCTGCGCGGTCATGATTTGTGGATGGCCGGCAGCGCCGCTGGTTTGCCCGTAGCCTCCAACGCCCGTCGGTAAGTGCGCGCCACGAGCGCAGTCACGAAGCGACGCGGCAGCAAGCGGCCGAGGCCAATGCCAAAGCGGTTGCTGAATCCGGACACGTACAGATAGTCGCGTCGGCGGAAGGCCGCGAGGCCCTCACGCGCGCATTGCTCTGCCGGCATTAGCCAGCCCGAGAGCGGTGCAAAGCTCTCCCCGGCAGTCATCTCAGTGACGATGCCACCGGGCGCAAAAGTTGTGATCGAGATGGGCTTCTTGCGCAGCTCGTGCCACAGCCCGCACGCAAAGTGGATCATGAACGCCTTCGTACCCGAGTATGCGCTCTGGTACGGCACCGGCTGAAGGCCTGCCATGCTGGCCACGAACATGATTCCGCCGCCCGGTTGCTCATTCACGATGCGCGGGATCAGCGCGGTCGAGAAACGGACGACGCTGCTCACGTTGGTGCTGAGCATGGCCTCGAAGGTCGTTGCAGCGAGCTGTTCTTGCGGGCCAAAATGGGTGACGGCTGCATTCAAAATGGCCGCATACACTGGGGGCCCGGCCAAAATCTCGGCGAGCACGCGCTCCACATCACGGGCTTGAGACAGGTCGGCGACTAACGGAATGACCTTCACGCCTGCCGCTTGCTCGAGCTCTGTGCGCAACTCTTCGAGCCGGTCTTTGCGCCGCGCCAGCACGAGCAAGTTTGCTCCGTGCTGGCGCGCCAATTGGCGAGCCAGCTCGCGGCCCAAACCTCCGGAAGCGCCGGTGACGAGCACCCAGCGGTTACGGAAATCCATAGTCTTTCCCATGCGCGAGGCCTTACCATGACGCCCCTCGCCCTGCTCGGGCTTCCGTGTATGCTCCGCCGCCGATCGCGTGGAGCGATCGCGAAAGGTCGGCCCAGATCATGAAATATCGGAAACTCGGTTCTGCTGGCGTGAAAGTTTCACAGTTTTGCCTGGGAGCGATGACGTTTGGCGAGGCCGACGATAAGTCGTTCATGCACAAAGTCGGCAGCGACGAGAAAACGTCGTTCAACGTCATGAATCGCGCCCTCGAGCTGGGCATCAACTTCATCGACACCGCTGACGTATACGGCCAAGACGGCCTGAGCGAGCGCATCATTGGCGCCTGGTTCGAACGCGATCAACGCCGCAATGAGGTGGTGCTCGCCACCAAGTTCCGCTTCGTCATGGGCGGAGGGCCGAACAAGAGCGGCGCTTCGCGCTACCGCATCATGCGTTGCGCCGAGCACAGTCTAAAGCGGCTGCGCACCGACCACATCGATCTCTATCAAATCCACATGCAAGACATCGACACGCCGGAAGACGAGCTGCTCCGCGCGCTCGACGACCTCGTGACGCAAGGCAAGGTGCTGTACACCGGCTGCTCGAACTACGCCGCCTACCGCTTGATGGATTCGCTGTGGCTCAGCCGTACCAAGAATCTAGCGTCGTTCGTCACTCTGCAAGCTCAATACAGCCTCGTGTCGCGCGAGCTCGAGCGCGAGCACGTACCCGCATGCCGCAGCCAAGGCCTCGGTATCCTGCCCTGGTCGCCCCTCGCCAGCGGCTTTTTGAGCGGAAAATATCACAGAAATCAGCCCCCTCCCGCCGGCACGCGCCTCGAACAGTGGAAAGAGCGCCTGACCGGGTTCGACAACGATCGCAACTGGCGCATCTTGGACGCCGTGCGCGGCATCGCCACCGAGCTCAGCACTACGCCCGCCGCTGTCTCGCTCGCCTGGCTCCTCAAACAGCCCCAAGTCAGCTCCGTCATCTTCGGCGCCCGCGACATCACGCAGCTCGAAGCCAACGTGAAAGCCGAAGACGTCACTCTCAGCGACAGCCAAGTCAAAGCCCTCGACGAAGCCTCCTCCTTTGACCTCGGCTACCCCTACTCGTTCTTGAAAAACGTCCAGAGCACCTGGTAGCCCGCGAGCACGACCGTTCGCGCGCGCAGCTCAAGATCCTGACCGAGATCTATTGATGATCACGCGCCACGCCGAAGAGCACCCAGCCTTCGGCGTCGCAGCCGTCCCCCGACCCCCAACACGACCAACCGCGAGCGACCACGTCCCTGCGAATCACTCCCGACGTCGGGAGTGACCCTCGACGATGTGGGGTACGCTTGGTCAGCCCCGCGCCGGCGCGCTACGGGCTTACGGCGCGCCGCACCCGCGCCCGCACCCGCACCCGCACCCGCACCCGCACCCGCACCCGCACTCGCGCCCGCACCCGCGCGGGTGCACGCCCTCCGCGCCCCCTGATAGTGGGGAACCCCCACTATCTCGCCCGCAAAAGAATGCCCATTCTCCCGAGAAAATGGCCCATTGCAAAAGAGCGAATGGTGGGGAGTACCCAGGGTTTAGCTTCCTCGAAGGCAGTGCTCGATGACCGGATTGCGCGGGGCGCAGCCGCAAGAAGTCGTTGGCCTACGATTTGCGACCCAGGGCTCACGGAGGCGGAGCGCGCTTGCGGCGCTGGGGTCGGCGAGCGCCCTTGCGATAGGGGTGAATCTTGCGCTCACGAGGGTGCGTCCGGCAGCACTCGCGTGTTGAGGTCGCGGAGTTGCGCGCGTCGTTAGTGAGACGCGCTTTGGCTGGGCAAAGTGAATTGCGGTGCACCGGCCATCCGCGACGCCGAAGGCTTTGACGGACTACGCGCGCCGCGTGACCATCAACAAACATTCGAATGCGGGTGGGAGGCCTTAGAAGAGAGAGCCTTGGGCTTTCGCGGGCTGCTTTTCGCCCAGGTGCTCGTAGGCTTTC
>DATCFJ010000711.1:0-4893 GCA_036509605.1 Polyangiaceae bacterium
TGGGTCTCAGCTGGATGGCAATGGTCGCCGTTCGCGATCCGAACTTCGCGCTGGAGCACGACTATTACCAAAAGGCGCTCCACTGGGATCAGACGCAAGCGCAGGCGGCGGACAATCAGCGGCTCGCTTACCGGTTCAGCGTGCCGCCCAACGTGCCGCTCGATAAGAGCGGGCACGCCAGCATCGAGTTGAAGCTCAGCGATCGCGGCGGGCGTCCAGTGTCTGGCGCGCGCGTCGTCGCCGAGGCGTTCCCCAACGCCTTCTCCGACGAGATTGTGCAGCTGACGTTCAGCGAACGCGACGCGGGTGTCTATACAGCCTCGGTCAAGGCTGGCCGCGCGGGGTTATGGGAGCTTCGGCTGGCGATGGACAGCGGAGGCCAGCATGCCACCGCCGTGGTGCGCTGTGACCTAACGCCGGGCGGCGCCGCGTGATTGCCGAGCTGCTCGTCCCCGTCGCAGCCGCCAGCCTCCTCGGCAGCGTGCATTGCGCGGCGATGTGCGGCGGGTTCGTCGCCATCGCGGGTGACGGCGTCAGCGGTCGGTCCCGCATCTTTACCCAGCTCACTTACAACGCGGGGCGCTTGATCTCGTATCTCGGCCTCGGGTCGCTGGCGGGAGCGCTCGGGCACGCGGTCGACCTCGCCGGCAGCGCGGCAGGCGTTGGGCGATTCGCAGCTATCGCCTCCGGGTCCATCATGATTCTTTGGGGGCTCGGAGCGCTGCTCGAGACGCAGGGAGTGCGTGTCCTGCGCGGGCGGCTGCCCGTACCCAAGCGTTTGACGCACGCGCTCGCCTCGCTGCGCAGCCGTCCGCCGATGTGGCGAGCTCTCGCGCTCGGCTTGGCGACGACCTTGCTCCCTTGCGGTTGGTTGTATGCGTTCGCGGTAACCGCAGCGGGCACCGGAAGCCCGCTTCATGGCGCGCTCGTCATGGCCGCGTTCTGGCTGGGGAACGCCCCAATGCTGCTCGGGCTCGGTGCTCTGCTCGGTGCGGCGGTCGGGCGCATCCGTCCCCACATTCCGGTCCTCAGCGCCGCAGTAATCTTCTGTGTTGGGCTATTCACAGTCACAGTGCGCGCCAACCTGCCGGCGTTCGCTGTTTGCTCGCTCATGGGCAAGCCGGCGCACGCCTCGCTCAGCATACCCATGGCGGGCGATTGCCCGTGTCACCGAAAGCATCGCTGATGGTCGCCAGCGCGCAGCCGGGAACCCTAACTTCTGCGGCGCGCTACGCGCGCTCCGAGGTGCTGTGCGATCACTGTGGGCTGCCAGTTCCGGCGGGCCGAGTCGAGCCAGGGCTCGCGCAGCAGTTCTGCTGCGGCGGCTGCAGCTCCGTCTACGCCATACTTCAGACGGCCGGGCTGGCTGACTACTATAAACTTCAAAGCTCGAATGAGAGCTCACGCAGCTCGCCGCGACCGAGCCGGCGCAAGTTCGAGGAGCTGGACGACCCCGCATTTCAAGCGCAGCACTGCCGGCTCAACGGTGATGACACCGCCAGCATCGAGCTCTTACTGGAAGGAATTCATTGCTCCGCTTGCGTCTGGCTCGTAGAACGCCTCGCGCGTGTTGCTCCGGCAGTCGCCACGTCGCGCTTCGACCTGACGCGCTCTGTCTTGGAGGTCCGCTGGAACCCCGAAGCAGCGCCGCTGAGTGAGGTCGCCCGCGCGCTAGACTCGCTCGGCTATTGTCCGCACCCAACCAGCGGGGCGAGCCTCGCGGAAGAGCAGCGCAAGGGCGACCGAGCTCTGCTGCTGCGACTCGGAATCGCGGGCGCGGCGGCGGGCAATGTCATGCTCATGGCGCTGGCGTTGTACTCGGGAAAATTCGCAGGCATGAGCGGCGAATACCTGGCTCTGTTTCGCTGGGGCAGCCTGCTGGTCGCTACGCCGACGGTCTTCTGGACTGGCAACGTGTTCTTCCGCGGGGGCCTTGCCGCGTTACGCACGCGCACGCCGCACATGGACCTACCGGTCAGCCTGGGCATCTTGGCGGGCTACTTCGGAAGTGCCGTCAATACCATCCGAGGCCGTGGCGACGTCTACTTCGATTCGCTGTGTACGCTGATCTTCCTGCTTCTCGTCGGTCGCTATCTGCAGCGTACCCAGCAGCGCCGCTCGTCGAAGGCCAGCGAGCTCATCAATGCGCTCGCGCCGTCGACCGCACGCTTGGTCGACGGAGACCGCGTGCGCGAGGTGCCAGCGCGTGACGTGCAGCCGGGCTCGATCGTCCTGGTCCTCAGCGGTGAGCGTATCGCCGTCGACGGCGTCGTCAGTGAGGGCAGCTCGACCGTCGACGCCTCGTTGCTCACTGGGGAATCCTTGCCGCAAGACGTCCTAGTGGGCGACCGCGTGCACGCCGGGACCACCAACCAGGGAGCGACGCTGCGCATTCGCGTGGAGAGCTCGGGTGCCGATACTCGCCTTGGCCGGCTGATGCACAGCGTCGAGACCACGCAGCGCGAGCGCGCACCCATCGTCCGCCTGGCAGACCGCGTCGCAGGCTACTTCGTCATTTCGATAGTCGCGCTCGCCGCCGCCACGTTGCTACTCTGGTTACATCTAGACCCCGCTCACGCGCTCGATCACACGATCGCGCTGCTCGTGGTGACCTGCCCGTGCGCGCTCGGGATGGCGACGCCGCTGGCGGTCAGTGCGGCTCTGCGCAAGGCTGCAGCCGCAGGAGTGCTGTTCAAAGGCGGCGAGTTCATCGAAGAGCTGGCGCGGCCCGGTGTCATTGTCTTCGACAAGACGGGGACGCTGACCGAAGGTCGCCTGGATCTCGCAGGGTGGAGCGGCGACGAGAGCATCAAGCCGCTCGTGCGTGCCGCAGAGGCGGCCTCGGGGCATCCCATCGCACGCGCGGTACAGCGAGCGTTCCTGGAAAACGACCTAGTGTGCTCCGAGCGAGTCGATCTGCCCGGCGGCCTGAAAGCGCGTGTTTCCGACAGCGAGCTACTGATCGGCTCGTGTTCGATGATCGGCGGCGAGCTCGGGTCTGTTCCGGCCTGGGTCTATGGCTTGGTCAGAGCTCACGCGGCGGCCGGGCGTACGCCGATCGTCGTCGCGGTAAACGGCGTCGTCCGTGCGGTCGCCGCCTTCGCCGATAGCGTGCGCGCCGACGCCACCCCTAGCTTGAAAAAGCTGAGTGCGCTCGGCTTCCAGTTGGAGGTGCTTTCCGGTGATCATCAACAGGTGGTCGATGCCGTAGTCGCGAAACTTGGGGTCCCGTTCGTCAATGCGCGGGGCGGCGCCTCCCCCGAGAGCAAGCTCGCGGTCATCTCCGACCTACGCGCCAGCGGTCAGCGCGTGTTCATGGTTGGGGACGGCGTGAACGACGCAGCGGCAATGGCAGCAGCCAATGTCGGTATTGCGGTGCACGGCGGCGCCGAGGCTTGTCTCGCCGCAGCCGATGTATTCACGACTCGCGCTGGGCTCGAACCGCTGGTGCGTGCTGCGGAAGGCTCGCGCCGCACCGTCCGCGTGATCCGATGCGGTATTGCCTTGTCGCTCGCCTACAACCTTGCGGGAATCGCGCTCGCGGTCAGCGGGCGGCTCGATCCGCTGTTGGCCGCCGTGCTGATGCCGCTGAGCTCGATCACCGTCGTTACGCTCGCCCTGCGCGCCGCGACATTCGACAAGAAGGACTCATCGTGAGCATCATCTTTCTGATTCTGCCGGTTACTCTGATATTGTGTGGCGGCGCGGTTGCCGCCTTCTCTTGGGCAACCCGAAGCGGTCAATTCGACGACCTCGAAACACCGGCGATACGTCTCTTGCACGACGACTACTCAGCATCGGCGGGCCGTGGCGAAACTGACGCCCCGTCGTCACTGCCGCCAATTGATCCCGATCACTCGCCGCAATAAGGCACTCGAAAGAGCTGGAACCATCGGCGCAAGAAGACGTCGACGAACGCGCGAGGCGGCGGATTCATGAAGCTTTCAACGCTACACTCAGCCGCGCGAGGCGATCGACTTTCCACCGTCTGGGTGTATTGCGTCGCAGATCAGCTTAAGACGAGGGAGCGTCGCCGCAAACACGAAGAGACGATTCATTAGCTCCCGAATCCAGCCCGAGTGCCTCGAGCACGTTGTTGTTCTCGGCGAAAGGCACCTCAGTCAGGCGCTCAAGGAGTATTGCTTTCGCTATTTCAACACCGCGCGCCCGCATCAAGGGCTCGAGAAGTCCTCGACCTCGATCGGCTTGGTGTCGAGGTCGTTAGCGTCCGAGAGCCCTGGCTCGATACCGGTGGCCCAGTCCGCACCCTGCTCATCGCCATCTTCAGTTGGGTGGCCGAAGAAGAGCGCCGTCAGATCGCCAGCCGTTCCCGAGCCGGCGTTGACCGAGCCCGACTGTCTGGAAAGCATTGTGGTCGGCCGCCGGCCATCGTCGATGTCGATCGTGCCCTTGACCTCCGAGCCCAGGGGCTGTCCATTCGGAAGGCCGCTCGCAAGCTCGGGGTGTCGACATCCGTGCTGCATCGGAGTTTGCAGCGTGTTCCGGAAGTACCCCCTTGAGCAGGGGCTTTGAGAATGGCGATATGTCGGGGTTCTTGAGAGTGCCGGCGTAGGCGATCGGGGCGTTCCAGAAGCGCACGCTTTAGGGACTGGCTCCACGGTCGTCGTTGCCGCTGGCCTCGTAGAATCGATCGATAACTTTTCGGTCTTGTCGGAGACCGGCGTTCGGGGCGAGTTCAGGAAGCGTGTGGGTATGGTCCGGGTTTCGCCCGAAGCAGCAAGCTCGGCACGAAGCCACACGAGTCCAAGCGAACGGGCGGCTTGTGAAGGCGTCTCGGGCGGCAGGGCCTATCGAAAAATGAACCGAACGTCAGGATCATCCGAGGCATCGACGAGCGAGCGCACTCCGGGAAATTGGCTTCGGAACCGGCTT
>DATCFJ010000712.1:0-4299 GCA_036509605.1 Polyangiaceae bacterium
GCTTTACGCCGGGCAAAGTGGAGATGTCGGCCCCTGGCTCTGCGACAGTCATCTCTTCGAAGGTCAGCATGCCCATGAACGGGTCAGCTTCAGCGCCCGTCGAGGACTTGGTGAAGGTCGTGCCGTAGTTACCTTTGACGGTCACCTTGGCGCCGGCCGCGGGTAGCGGATTCGGGATCTTCACCTGCCAGAAGGTGTCCAGGTGCTCGGCGTTGTCCTTGCCCTTGTCGAACTCAGTGATCGCATCGAAGATCTGCGCGAAGTTCGAGGCCCAGCCCATGACCTTGATCGTCTCGGACTCGGGGGCGTCCTTGCTGTCGCCCAACCAAAACGCGGGGATTGGCGGCTTGCAGTTTTCCGGGTCGGCCTTGCCACCCTTGTGGACTGCACACGCCGGCGCCTCAGCCAGGTTGGTTTTTACGATGTAACCGGTGATAGAGAGCGCCTTGCCAGCGACCTCCTTTCTATGCACCGGGCTGCGCAAGTAGTAGCTCGCGCCCCAGACGGTGTACGCCTCACCGTTCTTGATCGGCTTCTTTGGCACGTTCGCAACGGGCGGTAGATTCGCCTTTGCGCCCGTATACGCCGGGTGTGGAGTGTATTTGACCTCGTCCGGCCCGCAGCCAACGGTGGCCACGCTCGCGGCGAACAAGAAAGCCAATCCACAGGAACGCGGGGACATCACTGACATTCTTCGGGCCTCCTCGAAACTCCCGGGGACAGTAGTCTGCGTTCTGCCCATACTGCAAGGGCGGGATGCTGGTTGCAGCGCCTGAAAATGTCTTAGTCCAATGGGCCGGATTTCGCGGGGTTGCGGTCGTGCGGTCCGGGGGCCGGTCGGTGCGTGTTGAGCTCGAGCGCTGGAAAAAGCGCGCTAGGCTCGGCCCATGGCGCGCAGCATCTTCATCGGGGATGTCCATAGCTGCGCCGCGGAGCTCGCCGAGCTGCTGTCGGCCGTCGCCGTGACGCCCGACGATCGAGTCTATTTCGTCGGCGACCTGCTGACCCGCGGCCCCGATCCGCTGGGCGTGCTGCAGTTGTTTGGCGCGTTGCGTGCGCGCTCGGTCGTCGGAAATCATGAGCAGCGGCTGCTGGCGGCGCGGCACGCGCGTCAGCGCGGCGAGGCTGGACCGAAGCTTGGGCCGTCACACGCGGACGTCGCGGCGCGCTTGAGCGATGCAGATTGGGCCGTGCTCGAGAGCTTTCCGCTTTGGATCGACGTGCCCGAGCACAACGTGCGCGTGGTGCACGCGGGGCTCGTGCCCGGCGTCGCGTTTCCAAACCAAGATCCTTGGATGCTGACTCACATTCGCTCCATCGCTCCGGACGGCAAGCCGAGCGAAAAGTGGGGCGAGCTGTGGGGCAGCCTGTACCACGACGAGCCGCACATCGTGTTCGGCCACAATGCGCGACAGCGACCACAGATCCACGCGCACGCCACCGGGCTCGACACAGCTTGCGTGTACGGCGGCGCGTTGACCGCGATGGTGCTGCCCGAAGGCAGCGCGCCACCGCCGCCCGCGGATCGACTCGATGCATTGCTGTCCGTGCGTGCGCGGCAAGCCTATTCGGACTACGGGCGCGAGCTTCCAGGGGGCTGAGTGGCGAGGGTGCCCCGTGTCCCGCTGTCCGGGCTTGAAGCGGGCGAGCGCAGGTTGGACGCCAAGAGCGAGCGTTATCTGTGCGATATTCTGCGGCTGCGCGCGGGCGACGCATTCTTGGCTTTCGATCCCGACGCGCAACGTGAAGCCGACGCAACCCTGCTCGAGATCAGCTCCGCCGGAACGCGCTGCATGATAGGCGCGCCGCGACCTGCTGCGCGTGCGAGCGGCACCGGCATCGTGCTCGTGCAAGCGCTCGGCAAGGGCGACAAGACCGAGCAAGTGGTGCGCTCGGCGACGGCGCTGGGCGTGGCCGAGGTCCATCTGGTGGAGAGCGCGCGCAGCGTCGCGCGTGCCGGCGAGCGCGGCGACGCGAAGCGCGCGCGCTTGGAGAGCATTGCGCTCGATGCCGCGCGGCAATCGGGGCGCGGCGACGTGCCGAAGATCGCGGGTCCGCACGCGCTCGAACGCGAGCTCGAAGCGTGGCGTTCTGTGGCGGCGATCAAACTGTGTCTGGTGCCGGGCGCGGCGCGCAGTCTGCGTTCGTTGACTCGCGAGTGGAGCCTCGGCTCGCCGATCGCTCTACTGATCGGACCCGAAGGGGGTCTCGCGCCCGAGGAGCTCGCGGCTGCCGAACAGGTCGGCTTCGTCGCGGCGAGCTTTGGTGAGCTCGTGCTCCGCACTGAGATCGCCGGGGTGGCCGCGCTCGGCGCACTCCTCTTACTCTGCCAAGCCTGAGCAGGAGCGCCCCGTGTTCGGGCGGACACGGCTGCGGTTCGCCCGACACACTGCGCCTCGGAAATCTCTTTGATTTTAGTGGTTTGCCGCGCGGCACGCGAGTTGCGATGGGCTACTCGCATGTCCGCCTGCCTGCTCGCCGCCATCCCCAGTCTGCTGTCGTGCGCGCTGTTCGTCGCCACGTTGCGACTCCGCGGATCTCGCTAATCCGTTCTCGGAGCTGCAGAGAGCTC
This sequence comes from Polyangiaceae bacterium, assembly GCA_036509605.1. Classification (GTDB taxonomy): domain Bacteria; phylum Myxococcota_A; class Polyangia; order Polyangiales; family Polyangiaceae; genus PMG-095. The sequence goes on from DATCFJ010000712.1 coordinate 2,573, forward strand.
TTGGGCGGGGCATGAGGCGTCAGTCTCGCAGGTTCACTCACCTGAATGAGTGAGCAGTCATGAGCGCGGGCCCATACAAAACCTCAAGGATTTTCTCAAGGTTTTGGCAGTCGCGATTGTTGACATGGGCCGGCCGGCCCCGTAGTTTCGCCTGCGTCAGTGGGAAATAGTGGGGCTAAGTGTTTCGCTAGCCCATTAAGTGTTTAAAACAGGATGTTCCGCGGTCAGTTCGTTCATGCAGTCGACGCGAAAGGGCGCATTAGCTTGCCTGCCCGTTTTCGCGACGTACTGCTCGCGGACAAAGATGCGCGCTTCGTCCTCACTCCCGCGCTGTTCGACCCGTGCCTGCATCTCTACCCGATGGCTGCCTGGGAGGAGTTCGAGCAGAAGGTCGCAGGGCTGCCGAGCCTCGATCCGAACGCGGTGCGCTTTCGACGGATGTACGTGTCAGCCGCCGTCGAGTGCGAGCTCGACAAGGCGGGCCGTGTGCTCGTGCCGCCGCATCTGCGCGAGCGCGCCGAGCTCGACAAGAGCGAAGCGCTCTGGGCTGGCATGGGACGCATCCTCGAGCTCTGGTCACGTTCGCGCTGGGACGCAGCGTTGACGATGTCGCCCGGCGAAATGGACAGCTTCAGGCTCGCCATGGAGCAGATCAAGATATGACGATGGCCGCACTCGAATTCGAAGCAGAGCCAGTTTTCGCTCACGTCTCGGTGATGCTGAGCGAGGTCGTCCTGGCTCTCGAACCTTCGCGTGGCGGCGTGTTCGTCGACGCGACGGCTGGCGGAGCGGGTCACTCCGCCGCGCTGCTCGCCGCGGCGCCCAGCTTGCGGCTGATCGCTTGTGACCGGGACCCGCTCGCGGTGCGCACTGCGCAAGCAAGGCTCGCACCGTTCGGAGAGCGTGCCTTGGTCTTGCATGCCTCGTTCGATCAAATCCCCGAGCGCCTCGCCGAAGCTGGCATCACGCAGATCGACGGGCTGCTCGCGGACCTCGGGCTCAGCTCGCAGCAGCTGGCCGACGCGGAGCGCGGCATGAGCTTTCGCTCCAGCGGACCGCTCGACATGCGAATGGACCCCACGCGCGGCGAGACGGCGCTCGAGCTGATTGAGCGGCTGTCGCAGGACGAGCTTGCCAACGTGATCTACGAGCTGGGCGAAGAGCGCCGCTCGCGTCGCGTCGCGCGCTGCATCAAGCAAGCACTCGAGGCGGGCGAGCTGAGGGATACGCTGGAGCTGCGTCGCGCTGTCGTACGCGCGGTCGGGCCGCGCCGATTAGGCGGTGTGGACCCAGCAACGAAGACTTTTCAAGCGCTGCGCATCGCCGTCAACTCCGAGCTCGACCAGATCGCGTCTTTGCTCGAGTTCGCCAAGACCGCCATGGCTCCCGGGGGCATCGCCGCCGTGATCAGCTTTCACTCCTTGGAAGATCGCTTGGTGAAACGCGCCTTCGTGGAACGCGAGTTCTGGCAGCGGCTCAGCAAAAAGCCAATTTTAGCCGGTGAAACAGAGCTTTCGGAAAATCCCCGCGCGCGCAGCGCCAAGCTTCGCGTCGCACGCCGCGTCGAAGCTCCGCCGCCGAGTGAGCCCGGCTGGGACGAGGACGCCCAATGAGGAGCGAGCGCGTATTTCTGATCCTATGGACGCTCGCCGTACTGGCGGCGACCTCCGCTTTCATCCTGCACCTCGGTTTGCGCGTGAAGTCCGTGGAGCTGGGCTACGAGCTGG
>DATCFJ010000713.1:0-3306 GCA_036509605.1 Polyangiaceae bacterium
ACCGCGCGTTTCTTCATGCCGACACGGCGCACGACGCCGTCTTCGAGCGCGGCTTGCGAAACGAAGGTCACGCTGGTCGCCGAGCGCGCGCCACCGAGCGCGCCGAACATGCGCCGGTAGTGCACCGGCTGCGGCGTCGGAATCGAGGCATTGGGATCGCCCATGGGCGCCGCTACGATCATACCGCCTTTGATGATTAGCCCCGGTTTCGCGCCGAAGAACATGGGATTCCAAAGCACGATGTCCGCCAGCTTGCCGACTTCTATCGAGCCCACTTCGTGGGCGATGCCGTGCGTGAGCGCCGGGTTGATCGTGTATTTGGCGATGTAACGTTTGATCCGGAAGTTGTCGTGCTCGGCGGGGTCTTCCGGCAAGCTGCCGCGCTGCACTTTCATCTTGTGCGCGGTCTGCCAGGTGCGCGTCACCACCTCACCCACGCGGCCCATGGCCTGCGAGTCCGAGGAGATCATGCTGAACGCGCCGAGGTCGTGCAGGATGTCTTCGGCAGCGATCGTCTCGCGGCGGATGCGCGATTCGGCGAACGCGACGTCCTCCGATATGTCGGGGTCCAGGTGATGGCAAACCATGAGCATGTCCAAGTGCTCGTCGATGGTGTTCACGGTGTACGGGCGCGTGGGGTTCGTAGACGACGGCAGTACGTTCGGCTCGCCGCACGCTTTGATGATGTCCGGTGCGTGCCCGCCGCCAGCGCCTTCGGTGTGATAGGCGTGAATCGAGCGACCCTTGAAGGCCGCGAAGGTGTCTTCGACGAAGCCGGATTCGTTCAGCGTGTCGCTGTGAATCGCGACTTGTACGTCCAAGCGTTCGGCCACGGACAGGCAATTGTCGATCGCGGCGGGCGTGGTGCCCCAATCCTCGTGGAGCTTGAAGCCCATGGCGCCGGCGCGCGCTTGCTCGTCCAGCGCGTCCGGTAAGCTGGTATTGCCCTTGGCCAGAAAGCCGAGATTCATCGGCAATTCCTCGGCGGCTTGCAGCATGCGTTCCAGGTACCAAGCGCCGGGCGTGCAAGTGGTGGCGTTGGTGCCCGCGGCGGGACCAGTGCCGCCGCCGATCATCGTGGTGACACCGCTCATCAGCGCGTCTTCGATCTGCTGCGGGCAGATGAAGTGGATGTGCGAGTCGATGCCAGCCGGCGTCGCGATCAGCCCCTCCCCCGCGATCACCTCGGTGCCTGGACCAATCACGATGTCGACGCCGGGCTGCACGTCGGGGTTGCCGCCTTTGCCGATGCCGACGATGCGCCCGTGCTTGATGCCGATGTCGGCTTTGATGATGCCCCAGTGATCGACGATCAGCGCGTTAGTGATGATCGTGTCGACGACGGCGGCGTCCACGCGCTGGCTCTGACCCATGCCGTCGCGGATCACTTTCCCGCCGCCGAATTTGACCTCTTCGCCGTAAATGGTGCGGTCAGCCTCGACTTGCAGGAACAGCTCGGTGTCGGCCAAGCGCACACGGTCACCCGTGGTCGGCCCGAACATTGCGGCGTACGCCGCGCGATCGATGCGCGGCATCAGCGTTGCCCCTCGAGCGGGCCCATGATTTTGCCCTGAAAGCCGTACACTTTGCGCTCGCCAGCATAAGCCACGAGCTCCACCTCGCGCTCCTGCCCGGGCTCGAAGCGCACCGCGGTACCGGCAGCAATATTCAAACGGAAGCCGCGCGTGGCTTCGCGGTCGAAGCTGAGCGCGTTGTTGGTTTCGTAGAAGTGGTAGTGCGAACCGACCTGGATCGGACGGTCGCCCGTGTTGGCGACTTTGACTTTGACGGTCGCGCGCCCAAGGTTGAGTTCGATGTCACCAGAGGCAAGTAGCAGTTCACCAGGGATCATCTTCATACCCTCAAGGGATGGGGTTGTGGACCGTGACGAGCTTGGTGCCATCCGGGAAGGTGGCTTCGACCTGGACTTCCGGAATCATCTCCGGCACGCCGTCCATGACTTCAGCGCGGGAGAGTTGCTTGGCGCCGACGCTCATCAGCTCGGCCACGGTGCGGCCGTCGCGGGCGCCTTCCAGGATCGCCGCGCTGATGTAGGCCACGGCTTCCGGGTAGTTCAGCTTCAAGCCGCGCGCTTTGCGGCGCTCGGCCAGCAGCGCGGCGGTGAAGATCAGCAATTTGTCTTTTTCGCGAGGAGTCAGCTCCATTCTCAATTCCTCTCAGGTAAGCCAGATGCGGGGCGGGCTGGCCGGGCGACCCAACAAGAGCGGTCGCAGCGCAGCCCAGGCTTCGGTGAATACTTGGCGCGCGCGCTCGGTGCTGTCTCCAAGGTAGCGACAGACGATCGCGGAGCGCGTCTGCGTCACCGAAAACAACTCGCGCTCGGGGTCGTGCGTGGCGGCGCTGCGCGCAGCGGCTACGGCCGGCGCGTTGTGCCCGCTGCACACGAACGTGCCGAACACGCGGTGGCCCGCCAAGCCCCAGGCCGCTTGCCGCACCGGACCACGCGCGTCGAAATCCGAGCGCTCGATCCAAAGCGGCCGCGCACCCTGCCAAATCTCGAAGGCTTGCTTGAGCCTCCCGCCGGCAAAGTGGTCGCCAGAAGCGGCGCGGCCGAGGCAGACGATGTCCCAGCCGAAGAACACCGCGCCTGCTTCGAGCTCCACGCGAGTGTGCGTGCAGGCCTGCGCGGTGCCGAAGACTATCGTCTCCTGCGGCAACCATTCGAGGCTCGCACCGGCGCTGACGCGCAACACTTGGCGTTGTTCGGCAACGCGACCTTCGCTGCGATAGAACTTGGTCGCCGCAGGCGTCGTCACTAGCGCGCGTGCACCGCGCGCGACTTCCACTTGCACGAATAGCTGATCCCCGGAGACGATGCCGCCCGGCGGATGCAGCAGGTACACGTGCGCCAGATCGCTCGACTCGGGATAGAACGGGCGCTGCACGGCGAGCGGACCGTGATGGCGCTTGTGCAAGAGCACCGAGCGACCCGCCACGACGTCAAAGCCGAGCTCGAGCTCTGCCGACCAGCCGGGCTCGAGGTCAGACCCGGAGCTTAGCGCGCTCACGGGCTGAATGGCGTTCATCCCGCGTCGAACTCCACCGGCAAATCCCAAGTCACGAATACGATGCACCCTTCCGGGCTGGCCACCGCGTGGCTCGAACCCGGAGGGTTGACTACCACGGTACCCTTGCCGTAGCGGCCTCGGTCGTCGACCTGTGCTCCTTCGAGCACTAAAATCTGCTCGAACCCGGCGTGGCGGTGCGCCGGCAATTGGGCGCCCGGCGCGTAGCGAAGCAACGCCGCCGCACGTTCCACGCCCATTTGTCCGTACAGGTGGTGAA
>DATCFJ010000714.1:0-5596 GCA_036509605.1 Polyangiaceae bacterium
CGCTGGACGCGCTTTCGCGCCGTTCGAATTTTGCTTTTCTCACTGAGTCGAAATGAAGGTTCTGTTCGTTACTCCATACTTGCCCAGCCCACCGCGCTTCGGCGGACAGCGCCGTCTAGACGGCTTGATGCGCGGCTTGGCGGAGAAGCACGAGGTCTCGCTGCTGTCGCTGCGCGCTTCCGATGCGCAAACGGAGAGCACGCTGAGCGCGACGCGGCAATACTGCCGAGAGGTGTTCGATTTTCCGCTCGACGTGCTCAACGTCGAGAACAAGCGTAAGCGCGCGATGCAGCTACGCTCCTTGGTGTCGCGCCACACCTTCGAAACTCTGCTGATGCTGGACTCCGAATTCCAGGCTTATTTCGATCGCCTCGTAGCCGACGGCTCGTACGACGTCGTGCAAGTCGAATTCGCACAGATGGGCGTGTATCGGCTGCCGAAGGGCGCCCGCAAGCGCCCGCGCTTCGTGTTGGACGAGCACAACATCGAGTATGAAATTCTGAAACGGACCGCCGAGGGCTCAGGAACGACGATCCGTAAGCTCTACAACACCGTCAACTGGCGCAAACTCCGGCGCGAAGAGCGGGACGCTTGGCAGCGCTTCGACGGTGTTGCGTTGACCTCGGTGCGGGATGAGCAAACCCTGCACGAGCAAGCGGCCGAGGTCCCGACGAAGGTCGTTCCCAATGGTGTCGACGTCGACCTCTTTCGGAGCACCGGCAAGGCGGCAGTACCAGGTGAGCTGCTCTTCTTCGGCGCTCTTTCGTATTACCCCAACACGGATGGCCTGCACTATTTCATCGACGAGATCTTGCCGCGCATTCTTGCGCAGCGGCCTTCGGCGCGGCTGCGCATCGTCGGGCCCAACCCCGCCGCCGCGACCGTTGCACGCGCCGGAAAGAGTGTCGAAGTCGTAGGCTTCGTGGATGACCTGCGTCCGGAAATCGAACGCGCTGCGGCGATCGTCGTCCCGCTCCGCCTGGGCGGCGGAACGCGTTTGAAGATCGTCGAAGCCATGGCCATGGGACGTCCGATCATCTCGACGGCTCTGGGCGCGGAAGGTATCGACGTGGCGCACGGCGAGAACGTGCTGCTTGCCGACAACCCCGACGCGTTCGCCAATGAGGTCGTGCGCGTGCTCGACGACCCTGCGCTCGGCGCGAACCTCGGCGCTGCAGCGCGAGAGCTAGCAGAACGGCGCTATAGCTGGCGCGCTGCGGTCTCGCAGCTCGAGGCTTTTTACGAGCGCCTGCAAGAAATGCCCGCCAAGAGTTGAGCGGTCGACAAAAATAACCAGCGCGGCGCGAGCGACGGCATATCCCATCCAGACCTACGTTTAGCGTAAGGACTCGAGCAGCCGCAGCCCACGAAATTGCCGGTTTTTTTGCGCACTGGCGAACTTGGACGCATGTGCGTCGCGCAGCTAACAGACGGCATACCATCGGGCGCATAGCACCGAGTCCCGGGGCGCTGGAAAACGGCGCGAGGCTCACGGCCGAACCGAGTCGCGCGCCGCTGGTTAAAATGCCACAGTTCACGGCTCGCGAGCTGGGCACGAGGGACGAGCTGGCGATCAATGGAGCAACGTACGATGAAGACTCTCAACGTTTCGACTCGGCGCAAGAGTCCCGTAGGGCAAATCCGCCTCGTTGCAATTTCCTGTGCGGCTTTGTTTGCGGCTGCTTGTGCCGGAGGCGGCGCGAGTCACTCCAAAGGAACCCCTGGAACCCCTGGAACCCCTGGCTCGGCTGGCGCCCCGCCCGCTCCAGATGTTCCGATCAGCAACAAGGCGGTCACGATGCATCGCCTGAACCGAACCGAGTACTCGAATACAGTGCGCGATTTGCTGGGAGAGCCACTAGCACTCGGTGCGACGCAGCCAGAAGATCAAATCAATCAGCTCGGCTTCGACAACGACGGCACCTCACTGCTCACCTCGTCGTTGCTGGTCGGGCGCTGGTCCGACCTCGCGGACGAGCTGATCGCGAATGCGTTCGCGCGCATGAACCCGGTGGCGCAGAATTTCGACAACATCGTGGCGGCACCGTGCAAGACGCTACAGGCTGGCATCGACGTCTGCGGCACGGTCAACGGCGGCTACTACATGAGCTCTGCGGCCACCGGCTATTGGGGCATGATCTCGGCGGTGACCGGCCTCACCGTCGATCGGATGAGCCTACCTGCCGACGGTGTGTACACGATCTCGCTGAGCGCCTTCGCAACGCCCGTGGTCGCGAAGAGCGGCGCAGGCAAGACTCCCGCTGGGCAGCCTTATCCGGTCACCTTGGCCGTTTCCATCGACGGCAACCCGACCAACTTCGACATCACCCAGGCAACCTTCGCCGCTCCCAAAACAGTAACGGTGACCGGTCCCTTTACCAAGGGTACGCACGCGCTCGCCATCACCTCGGTTCGCGACGCGATCGATCCCGATAACCAAGATGGCAACTGGTACACGCAAACCGCGTGGGTCGGAAAAATGTCGTTGACCGGTCCAACTTCGGTGGTCCCGACACCGAACCTGCTCGATTGCACGGGCGCGGTGGACGCGGACGGTGGCGCTGCCGATCCGACGAGTGATGCCTGCGTCCAGACGGTCCTGCGGAATTTCACGAGCCGCGCGTGGCGTCGTCCGCCGACCGACGACGAGATCGCACAGCTGAAGGCCCTGGTCGCGGGCATTCAGAACAGCGCTGACGAACCGGGCGACGCGCTAGCGAAGACGACACAGGGAATCAAGATTGCCCTCCAAGCAGCCTTACTTTCTCCGCATTTCGTGTATCGCCCGGAACTCGATCCCGATCCGAACGCGGGCACTCCCCGGCTACTCAACGGCTATGAGCTCGCCAGTCGGCTGTCCTACTTCTTGTGGAGTAGCATGCCCGACGACGAGCTCTTCGGGCATGCCGCCGACGCCACCTTGACGAACAAGGACGAGCTCGCGCGTCAGGTCGATCGCATGCTGACCGACCCCAAAGCCAGTGCGTTCGTAGAGAGTTTCGCGGGTCAGTGGCTACAGCTGCGACGGGTGCCGAGCGTGTCGCCCGACACGACGCTCTTCCCGACGTTCAACAACGACGTGCGAGACGGCATGTTGGCCGAGACGCAAGCCTTCTTCACGGCGTTCTTGCAGCCCGGGCACTCGTTTCCGAACATGCTGGATGCAAACTTCACGTTCGCAAACCCGACCCTTGCCGCGTACTACGGGCTGAAGCCTGGGGCAGGCACGGGAACGACGCAGGTGTCGCTGGCGGGCTCGCAACGCCTCGGTTTGCTCTCGCAAGGCAGCTTCCTCACGCTCACCTCCCACGCCAACCGCACTTCACCGGTTTTGCGGGGCAAGTTCGTGCTCAAGCAACTGCTGTGCAGCGCGCCCCCGCCGCCTCCGGCCAACGTGCCGCCGTTCAATGAGGACGTAACGGCAGGCTCTGTGCGCAAACGCTTGGAGGCGCACGTGAGCGTGCCCGCCTGCTCGGGCTGCCACAACTTGATGGACCCAATCGGCTTCAGCCTCGAGAATTTCGATGCGGTGGGCCAGCATCGGACAGACGACAATCGCGCAGCCATCGACACATCCGGGCTCGCACTCGGTGACACTCCCATCTCGGACGTGACCACCCTGGCGGCAGCCGTGAAGAGCAACCCGCTCTTCGTCCCATGCGTCGTGCAGAATTTCCTGAGCTATGGGCTCGGACATCAAGTCGACAACACGGATGACAGCGGGATCCCGGCGTTGGCAGCGGCCAGCGCGGCCACGGGTTACGAGCTATCGAGTTTGATTCACATCATCGTGAAAAGTGACGCGTTCCTGAACCATCAGGGAGGTTCCCAGTGACTCGTTCTTGGCAAATTTCTCGGCGCACCGTCCTGCGTGGCGCCATGGGTACTGCTTTGGCACTACCGTTCCTCGACGTCATGCGTGGCTCGTCGGCGCAAGCCGCGGGCGCGCAGGTGCCCAAGCGGCTAGTCTTCTGCTTCATCCCCGTCGGCTTTCGGCACATGGACGTGTACAAGCCCATTGCGGGCACCCCGTACATGATGCCGCCCGTTCTCGCCCCGCTACAGAGCTTGGTGAACAAGGTCACCATCATCGGCAACTTGGCCAATCATCCGGCAGAGCAGGGAAACGGTGATGCTCACGAGCGTGGCACCGCGTCGCTGCTCACTTGCCAACCAGCGCTGATGAGCGGTTCGACCGTGACCAACGGTGTCTCGGTCGATCAGCTCGCAGCGCAGCACATTACCGGGACGGCCCTGAACTCACTGCAGGTGGGCACCGACGAAAGCGAGGCTTCGGGCAAAGGCGTGCTGAGCTCCAACATTTCTTGGAAGGACAAGAACACCCCCATCGCCAAAGAGACGGACCCGTCTCGACTTTGGAGCCGTCTGTTCAGCGATCTCTCGTTGAGCCCGGCCGAGCTCGCGCTGCGCCGCTCGCGTAAGACCAGCGTGCTGCACTACGCGAATCAGAGCGCTCAGGACTTGCGAAAGAAACTCGGGAAAGCGGATCAGCAGAAGCTCGACCAATACCTGACCGGCATCCAAGAGCTGGAAGCACAGCTGGCCGCCGTAAGCGCGTGCACGGCTCCCCTGCCAGCGCAACCGGCGGCTGGTTTCTCGAACAGCGGGGATATGTCGGTCTCCGATACGACCGGTGTAACTGCGCACCACGACGTGATGTTCGACCTCATCGCGCACGCGTTCGCCTGTGATCTGACGCGAGTGGCGACCTACATGTTCGTCGGAGGCTCGTTCTCGGACTGGGGCTTCTTGGGCTTCAAAGACGAGCATCACTTCATGTCGCACTTCCCGGATCAGGACGACTACGTGACGAAGCTCAACGCCATCTGTAACTGGGAGATGGCACGCTTCGCCAAGTTCCTCACCACTCTCGATTCGATCAAAGAAGCCGACGGCACTACGGCGTTGGACAACACCCTCGTCGTCGTTTCGAGCGACGTGGCCGACGGGCAGCTGCACAACTACACCAACCTGCCGATCATCCTCGCAGGTGGCGGGAACACAGTGACCAAGGCCGGTCAGTTCATTGATTTGCCGTCGGAACAGCCACTCGCCAACCTGTACCTCTCGATGTTGCAGTTCGTCGGCTTGAATCAGGCGAACTTCGGCAACAGCACGGGGCCCCTGGCTGCACTCATGGTCTGAAGCCCCGAACCATGGTGGACGGCACGCTGCTCCTGCGCGAGCCGGCCTCGGCCGAGCTTGATTGAGCCGAGCAGACTTACACCAAAGCGCAGTTCGGCTCATGGCAGCGTGAGCTGGAGATCTGCAACGACGCAGCGGTGATCTGACGAAGCGCAGCCGACCGTGAAACGCAGGAACTCGAGCTGTTGGCTGGCGAAAATCCGATCTAGGCGCATCCAGGAGCGGTGCGCAGGAAATGTGTAGCCGAAACCACGGCCCGCCTCGCGAAAGCCGTCACGATAGCTCGCGAAGTAATGGGCAAGCGTGGGGCTGAGGTCGGGCAAATTGGTATCGCCCCCGATGATGACCGGAATCAGCTCGGCGTTCGCGCGATCGACGCTGACACGCAGCTGGCGGTCACGAGCCAACGCATTGCGCAGCAGCACGGGGG